>NZ_BAOS01000023.1 GCF_002443295.1 Candidatus Scalindua japonica
ATAAGTAATGATCACAAAAAGTTCTCCCTCTGGTGTAACAAAGCCCTCAACATCATCCCTTGCAATATCCACATCTATTTCCCAATCATCAATGTAATAACCTCTATTTTGGTCTAGAACGTGCGCTATTACACTATTTATAGCTTTATCCCTCCTCCAAAATTGACTATTTCCAGCTCTAAAAGTAAGAAGATCTACTGGATATGTAGCATTTACATTTGATTTAGATATATAGAATTTTGTTTTATTATCACAATACTCAAGGACTTCTATATTATAATACTCTTCTTGTGTTCGTTTACCTACTCCGTAATAACTTTCAGCAACCTTTATTATCTTCTTGTAATGCTCATTAAAGTTTGAAGAGGATAGGTTTTTTGAATATCTAATTTGTATCCCTGCTTGCAATATTCTTTCTTCTTTTTCTAACACTTCTAGTTTTGCAATGGTACTATCATCGGTTATGTACTTAAACCAATATCCATTCTCGAAGCTGGATAGATCCTGATCAAGATCAGTCTCAACGTAAGAGTTATGAGCAGGGGGTGGGTCTTGGTCGCATTGAAGAATACGTGAGGCATTGGTTGAAGTGGGTGCGGTCAGGGATAGGAGGGTTGACTAACATGCTTGCGAATGACTGTATAAAAAAACACCTACATTCTACAGTTTATGTAGGATATAGGCGTTTGTATAATGAAGCAATATTGGTAAATAAGTATCTATGTATTAGCTACTGCTTCCTTCTGTTTAATCTTTCGCACTCCACCTACACCGACTAAGCCTACTAGAGTTAATCCTAGAAGAAGACCAAGGGAGGGTTCGGGGACTGATTGAGCGGATACGTGGATAGAATGTACCGCCATGCTTGTTTCAGCGGGGTTACCGTCGTTCGTGACGAGTAGAATTGTATCGAAGTCACCTACCATGGTATAAGTGAAAAATGCTAATGGATCGATTCCGATAAAATCGAATTGTCCATCTGCATCAAAATCCCATTCATATTGTACAATATTGCGAAATGGGTCATCGTCAAACGATACACTTGCGTCAAATTCAACTTGCTCATTTACGATTGCAGTTACAGGATTAGTCGTGAAGTCTGCTATTAGGTTTGCTGTCGCCTCTCTAACGAATAGGACTGATATTATCCCTACTATTATGCTTATTCCTTTAAATTTTTCTATCATATTTCCTTCCCCTTCCAGTTCTTGTCCTATCTATTAAATAACGTGAGTTGAAAACATCTCACTACTTGTTAAATAATTACTTAGCTATTATTAACTGTCTTCTGTTTAATCTTTCGCACTGTTCCTACACCAATCATACCAACGAGGCTGAATCCTAGAAATAATTTAAGAGAGGGTTCTGGAACAGATGCTGTCTGTCGGTAGAGATTCATACCTATTACCGGATGTGTACTCCCCACAGCCCATTCTTGGTCAGTACGTATGCGGTCAATACTGTCGAATCCAAAGGTCCCGAATTTATCCCGTATGAATGTATATTGTGCGGCACCTCCAGAACCTATTGTTCTGGTTATACCATACGCATCTCGTGAAAATGCATTCGGGCCTGATGTCTGGTCGAACTGGTCGAAGTACGCCGGGGCCCATGTCGAATTTCCTTGTCCGAAATCAGCTGGGACATTGACCGGGATGCCCAATAATGTTTGTAACATTGATGCCGTTTCAGACATTGATGCCCATGTCCAGCCAGTGAAGTCCACGCCGTTAATAAGATTGTCGGTATTTGTCAAGAGCAATTGTCCGGTACTTGTGTTATATTTAGTTGCCATTTGGTTGTAAGATATGTTCACGGTTTCCGTTAATTGGCGCCAATCTTTTCCGTCTATTGTTACGAAATCTCCATGGGTCGTGGTGGTCATATATGAGAGTCGTAATTATAACTAATAGTCCTGTTGCATATGGAACGCGCATGGCCTTCCCCCCTTTCTTCTGTTTGGAATTAATAAATCTTAGTGGTTGGTTTGGAGCCTCTTTCTCGATTTTCTTTCTCCTGATCTTTGCTGTATATACTTTTTCTCAACTGAATAACCGCAAAAGTTGAGCCGCTTATAATAATTATACAATATATTATCTAATTCTCTAATATTTAAAGACTTATACGAAAACGTTAAAAGCATATAAGACTATCAATCGTTAGCATTCTACCACTTGTCACTGAAATACATAATCGTATTTTGTGTAACTTGCTTTGTAATATAATGTTATCAGATGCCTGAATACCTACAGCAAAGGTTAGCTTTCTAACGTTATTTCATGGTTGCAATATACATATTCGTGGTAGTGCGGGGAATTTAGACTGTTAAAGACAAAACGGTGCGACATTTCAGATTTACCACCTGATTACACTTGATATGTGGAAGGTGTTTAAGAAGAATGATAACAAACAAGACTTTTATAAATGCTGTCAATGGTTTTGGGGTGTTTTGATGATGTGTGTGACTTGCTGATACCTGTCATTCACCACTATAGGGAAACATAATGTAACACTTTACATGCAGGAGCAAGCCCAAAAATCACCTGTGTGCGTGTGTGTCTCATATAATTATATACGAGGCTTAAACATACAAACCGCTCCCTCTCCCCATGGCATTGCAGTCAATTTGCAGTCAAACCTCACACATCCTGACTTCGAATAGGGGTCACATCTTTGAAATTTGATATTTACGTATGTATAAATTTAGATAAGATTAATTTTTTATTATTAAAATTTAAGTTTTAGTAATGTGTCTGTTAATTATGGCAAGGCCCTTACGCATAGAATATCCCGGTGCTTTTTATCATATTACTACCAGAGGTGTTGGGAGACAGAATATATTTTTTAAGGATTACGATAGAAAGGTGTTTTTAGAAAAGCTGGGAGACCTGCATGAGAAGTGGGGAATAATATTCCATGGATATTGTCGGATGACAAATCACTATCATCTGGAGTTGGAAACTCCAGGTGGTGAATTGAGTAGGCCCTTGCAATGGTTGAATCATGTTTATGCCGGTTGTGTAAATAAGGAGTATAAGAGAACGGGACATCTGTTTCAGGGAAGGTTTAAGAGTGTGCTCGTAGAAGCAGATGAACATTTGCATGTTTTATCACGTTACATACACATGAATCCTGTACGTGCGGGTATTGTGAGGAGGCCCGAGGAGTATAGATGGTCTAGTTATCGGGATTATCTTGGAATACGACAATGTCCGAAGTGGCTTGATGTGAAACAAACACTTGAAATGTTTGGTGTGTCTGAGAAGGAGCAGAGAAAGGAATACCGGCGCTTTGTAATAATGGGAGACGAGGGAAATCCTTTAAAAGAAATGAGTTTTGGGGCAATATTAGGAACAGCACAGTTTGTAAAACGAATGAGGGAGAAATTGAGAAACAGAAAGTCTGAGAAGAGTGATGCTGAGATTTCAGGTATGATTTATGCGCGGCCAGGTCCAGGAATTAATGAAATTTGCAAAGTTGTATGCGAAGCGTATGATGTTTCAAAGGAGGAGATGTGCGTAAAGGGACGTAAAGGAAATGAAGGCCGGGATTTGGCGATATATTTGTCGAGAAAGTATGCTAGAAGCACGTGTGATGAAATAGGTGAGCACTTTGGAGGTATCAGGCCTTCGGCAGTGAGTTTGGGAAGTAGAAGGGTTAAGGATCGGTTAAAAACAGACAAAACCTTTAAGAAACTGGTCAGGCAATTAGAATCTGATGTGATAGATTTTAACAATTAAAACTAATATCAAACATCAAAGATGTGACCCCCATCGCCTTATAACAAGACCGGATAATAAGACCGTCAGTTACATCTATGACAATGGAGGACGGTTAGAAAAAATGATAATCCCCAGAGGTCAGACAACATATACATATGATGAAACAACAGGCAGCATAAGCTCAATCAAGGCCCCGGATGGCGATGTCCTTGCATTTACTTACGACGGCTTCCTTTCCCTTGATTCAACATGGTCGGGTAATATAAATGGTAAAGTAAGCCGTGTATACGACAACAACTTCCGCATAACCTCAAGGAGTGTCAATGATGCACATACGATTAATTTTATATACGACAATGACGGTCTTATTACCAGCGCGGGTAATCTCTCCATTGCACATGAAGCACTTAATGGTCTTATTACAAACACTGGTATAGACAATATAACCGCGACCAGAGATTACAACATCTTTGGAGAGCCTTCCGGCTATACCGCCGCCTTTGAAGGCATCGATTTCTACTCGGCATCCTATACCAGAGATAAACTTGGAAGGATAACGCAAAAAGTTGAGACAGTAGAGGGAGTGACGCACATCTATGATTACGTATACGGGCTTACAGACCGTCTGAAGGAGGTTAAGAAAGATGGTGCAGTAGTATCGCTCTACCAGTATGATGCCAATGGAAATAGGCTTAGTGCGACAAGACCGGGTTTGGAAATTAATGGCACCTATGACAATCAGGACCGCCTTATAAGCTATGGAGACTATACATACACATTTACAGACAATGGAGAGTTAACATCAAGGATAGATACAACCACAAATTCAACTACTACCTATCAGTATGATGTTCTCGGCAACCTTATGGCGGTAACACTGCCGGATGCAGCCGTGATAGAGTATGTTATTGACGGAGTGGGTTGCAGGACAGGGAAGAAGGTTGATGGAGCATTGGTACAGGGGTTTCTATACAAAGACCGGCTCAATCCAATAGCGGAATTGGATAATGCGGGGAACGTAGTTTCCAGGTTTGTATACGGCAGCAGATATAATGTGCCGGACTACATGATAAAAGGAGGCAATACATACCGAATAATCTCAGACCATCTCGGCAGCCCGAGGATAATAACTGATACGAAAACCGGTCAAATTGTACAATTGATTGAATACAATGAATTTGGTATCATCCTGTCAGATACAAACCCCGGTTTCCAGCCATTCGGTTTTGCCGGTGGGATCTATGATCAGGACACCGAGCTTGTCAGATTTGGTGCAAGAGACTACGACCCGGAAATAGGAAGATGGACAGCCAAAGACCCGATACTCTTTGCGGGTGGTGATACGAATCTGTATGGGTACGTACAAAATAATCCGGTTAATTTTGTTGATCCTAATGGGTTATTAGTGCTGTATTTCGGTGGAGGTGTAGCTGCAGGAGTTGGCTATAAAGTAAACCCTGGAGATCAAGATTCGATTACATTTTTTTCAGGAACTGTAACAGAATTTTACGGTTCAAATAGAAGTGGAGGGATTAGCAATGGTAATTTTTTTACTGTAGGGACGGGTAGAATAGTTGGGGCTGCAGCTGGCGGAGGTGCTTTGGCTGGAATAAATTTTGGTGATGTAGAAGATCTATCTGAATGTGGTTCTTCAGCAGGATTATTGGTTGGTCCTTTTTCCTTCGAATTGACTCTTGATGGAGGTGGTCATTCTATCACTGGCTTCTCCTTTGGGTTTTTGAACAAAGGAATAGGACTTGGACTTTTTGGACAAGAGACACGTACATGGACAATTTCAAATTAATGAGATATCTAGAATGTCCACATTGTAAAGAAGATGTGATTAGGTTCTGGGAGCTTTTAATCCCATCGTCTTTTTGGCTTCGTAAGTCATGTAGGCATTGTAACAAGAAGGTTAGTTTTAATTTCAACACAATATTGCTAATAGTCCTTTCTCTATTGGCTGCAATTATTTTGTGCAATATCATAGACAGTGTATTCCTAATAAATATTGGAATATTTGGAGTAGGGATTGTGGTCCTTTTTGTGCACCTTCCATTTTTTCTTGGAAAGAAGCTTTTCTTTAATGTAGAAAAAAGAAGGAATAAACGAGAGAAATAGGATAAATCTTCAAAAAAATGCAGTAAAAATATTTCAAATAATATTATCAAGCCTTGATTTGGAGTGCTGTTTCGCCGAATATTTCATCCGACACTGGCCTGAACTTTTATAAAATAATAATCCCCAGAGGCCAAACAACATATACTTATGATGAGACAACAGGCAGCATAATATCAATCAAGGTTCTGAATGGAGGTATCCTGACATTTACTTACGACAAATCCTTTCCCTTGATTCAACATTGTCTGGTAGTGTGAGTGCCAAGATAAGCAGTGTATACGACAACAACTTCCGTGTAACTTCAAAAAGAGTCGATGATAAGCATACGATTAATTTCATATATGACCATTAACTAAATGAAAATAAAGTACGAATAGGGGTCACATCTTTGAAATTTGATATTGACGTATGTATAAATTTAGATAAGATTAATTTTTTTATTATTAAAATTTAAGTTTTAGGAATGTGTCTGTTAATTATGGCAAGGCCCTTACGCATAGAATATCCCGGTGCTTTTTATCATATTACGACCAGAGGTGTTGGGAGACAGAATATATTTTTTAAGGATTACGAAGAAAGGTGTTTTTAGAAAAGCTGGGAGACCTGCATGAGAAGTGGGGAATAATATTCCATGGATATTGTCTGATGACAAATCACTATCATCTGGAGTTGGAAACTCCAGGTGGTGAATTGAGTAGGCCCTTGCAATGGTTGAATCATGTTTATGCCGGTTATGTAAATAAGGAGTACAAGAGAGTTGGACATCTGTTTCAGGGCAGGTTTAAGAGTGTGCTCGTAGAAGCAGATGAACATTTGCATGTTTTATCACGTTACATACACATGAATCCTGTACGTGCGGGTATAGTGAGGAGGCCCGAGGAGTATAGATGGTCTAGTTATCGGGATTATCTAGGAATACGACAATGTCCGAAGTGGCTTGATGTGAAACAAACACTTGAAATGTTTGGTGTGTCTGAGAAGGAGCAGAGAAAGGAATACCGGCGCTTTGTAATAATGGGAGACGAGGGAAATCCTTTAAAAGAAATGAGTTTTGGGGCAATATTAGGAACAGCACAGTTTGTAAAACGAATGAGGGAGAAATTGAGAAACAGAAAGTCTGAGAAGAGTGATGCTGAGATTTCACGTATGATTTATGCGCGGCCAGGTCCAGGAATTAATGAAATTTGCAAAGTTGTATGCGAAGCGTATGATGTTTCAAAGGAGGAGATGTGCGTAAAGGGACGTAAAGGAAATGAAGGCCGGGATTTGGCGATATATTTGTCGAGAAAGTATGCTAGAAGCACGTGTGATGAAATAGGTGAGCACTTTGGAGGTATCAGGCCTTCGGCAGTGAGTTTGGGAAGTAGAAGGGTTAAGGATCGGTTAAAAACAGACAAAACCTTTAAGAAACTGGTCAGGCAATTAGAATCTGATGTGATAGATTTTAACAATTAAAACTAATATCAAACATCAAAGATGTGACCCCCATCGCGTAAAGGAAATGAAGGCCGGGATATGGCGATATATCTGTCGAGAAAGTATGCTAGAAGTACGTGTTATGAAATAGGTGAACACTTTGGAGGTATCAGGCCTTCGGCAGTGAGTTTGGGAAGTAGAAGGGTTAAGGATCGGTTAAAAACAGACAAAACCTTTAAGAAACTGGTCAGGCAATTAGAATCTGATGTGATAGATTTTAACAATTAAAACTAATATCAAACATCAAAGATGTGACCCCCATCGCCAATAGCGGAATTGGATAATGCGGGGAACGTTGTTTCCCGGTTTGTATACGGCAGCAGATATAATGTGCCGGACTACATGATAAAAGGAGGCAATACATACCGAATAATCTCAGACCATCTCGGCAGCCCGAGGATAATAGCCGACACGACAACCGGTCAAATTGTACAATTGATTGAATACGATGAATTTGGTATCATCCTGTCAGATACAAACCCCGGCTTCCAGCCATTCGGTTTTGCCGGTGGGATCTATGATCAGGACACCGGGCTTGTCAGATTTGGTGCAAGAGACTACGACCCGGAAACAGGAAGATGGACAGCCAAAGACCCGATACTCTTTGCGGGTGGTGATACGAATCTGTATGGGTATGTATTTAGCGATCCAGTTAATTTTGTAGATCCAGATGGCAGGATTATTTTTAATTTTGCGACTGGCGGTATTGGCGCTGCAATAGGCGCTGCTGTTGGAGCAACGAATGCAATCTTTAATGGAGGAAGTATATGGAAAGGTGTTGTATTTGGTGCGCTTACTGGTGTTACAGCAGGATTTACATTTGGTGCTTCAATTTATGTTCATGCTGCTGCTCACGCTGCCATATCAGCGGGAACAGATGCTTTACAACAAACATTTGCAAACCCTTGTATTAAAATAAAATATGGTTCAGTTGTTTCAAGTGGAATTGCAGGAGCTTTTGGTGGAGGTCTTGGTAAGTCTCTTGTCAAGAACGGTGATGTGGCAGTAGGCGATGCAGCAATCTTATCAGGGGGATTATCAGGTATTGTTAATGCTGGGCTAACTTGGGCTACTCAACCCGTTAATAGATACCGTGAACAGTTGCATTTCAATAAGTAATGGAATTAATGCAATTGTTCAGTAGACTACCAGTGGTTGCAAAATTTATATATCTTACTAAAGAAAGTTATCAAGTTTAATAAAAAAATGTTTATGCTTATTTTGATAATTATTTTTGCAATTATAATGGGTTTTTTGAAAAGTTATTTCTTTATATTAATATATGTGGAAAAATTTCAAAAATATTTTATTAAAAAGAAAAAACGAAGTAATTTGATTAAATTATTTAGTTTTCTATTTCAACTTTCAATACCGATATTTTTTATAGTCATTGGCATCCTTTTGCCATTTGAAATAATTAAATTTTTCTCGCATGAGTATTTAATTAGCGAAAACATCTTAAAAAAATTGCTTTCTTATTATGCATTTGTTTTTTTATTTAGTTTTTTTGGATTTTTATTGCTTTTTATAAAGCAAGGAAAAATTAAAGTTACTTTTACTCGGTAGAATCCGGTTAGGTTTTTGAAATTATATTACAACTTGATAAGAGCAATGAACAAGAACGAGTTAATTGGAAAATTTGATCTTCAAAAGAAATATGGAAGTAAAATCACTAGGATTATTGTGCTACCTATGATTGGGTATGCTGTCTTTGGTATATTTGCTATGAAGAAAATATCTTTTATTCAAAATAATAGAATATGTTTTAGCACCTGTTACTTGTTCTTTGTTTTTATTGTTGTTGGATTAATTTTTGGTGCTATAGAAATGTC
>NZ_BAOS01000024.1 GCF_002443295.1 Candidatus Scalindua japonica
CATTTGCAAAATAAAAATATTTTTTTGAAAACATGGACATGTAAATGTATACGGAGAACTGTCATATACAGGAACTAAAAAAACGGGTCATAAGATTCATGTCGAAAATGAAATGATCGATCGAGATGTTCTTTTACAGAAAAAGTTCTTATTAATTAAGAAAGCGGGCAGAACAAAAGCCTGCGCTTAGAAAACGTAAAAAATATGGCAGAAGACAGTATGTTAGTCGTTTTCTTCGATGATTGGTTCTTGTTCAATCTCTGATGATGGTGTTAGAGTGCTAGAAAACTTTGTTAAGACAAATTTTTTGCCTATACCCTTGAATTTTAAAACAGTTTACTTGCTTGGATTATCGGGGGAATAGGGGTCACATCTTTGAAATTTGATATTTACGTATGTATAAATTTAGATAAGATTAATTTTTTATTATTAAAATTTAAGTTTTAGGGCTCTTTTGCAGAATCTATGGGTAAAAGTAAGCCAAGAAAAAGAAAAAAATATTGTTTTATTTAAAGGGAGTCTCACCAAAAGGAATAAAAAATAAAGCCTTCTTTAAATTTCAATAATAAGCATTGCTGTTACAATTTGTTAAAATAAGTTCTCTATAAACAATATAATTAACAAATTACAAGTAAACAACAATGCTTATAAAAACACTACTCAATAAATGCTACCCTGTCAAGGGATTCATCTATGGCAATGTTATATTGTCTGATACCAAAATTACTGTCAAAGTAAAAGAACGTAAAGGAACCAGAGGTTTATGTAACCAGTGCAAAGAAGCTGCGCCAACTTACGATCATCTAAATGAACGATATTTTCGCTTTATACCTTTGTGGGGTTACATGGTCATGTTGGCATACAAACCGCGACGCGTAAGTTGTCCTGAACATGGAGTAACCGTAGAACATATTCCATGGGCCCAGGGCAAAAGTCCTATTTGTGAACCTTTCAGAATATTTCTTTCACATTGGGCGAAGTATCTTTCCTAGCAGGAAGTAGCCAGACAATTTCGTGTCTCATGGAGAAACGTATTTGAATCAGTAGAGCATGTTGTTGAATATGGATTAAAGCACCGTAACATGGATAATATCAACGCAATAGGTATAGACGAGATACAATACTTAAAAGGACACAAATATCTGACATTGGTTTTTCAAATAGACACTGCCTGTAAGAGATTGTTATTTGTAGGGCAGAACCGATGTGCTAAAACATTGTTGCGATTCTTTATTGATTTTGGTAAAGAACGATCTGGAAAATTAAAGGCAATTTGCAGTGATCTTTGGAAACCTTATTTGAAAGTTGTTAAACGCAAAGCTCCGAAGGCTATCCATATTCTTGATCGCTTTCATGTAATGAAATATCTTAATGACGCAGTAGATCAAACAAGAAGAGCTGAGACTGCCCAATTAAAACGAGATGGTTATGAACCTATCCTTGAAAAATCTCGTTGGTGTTTACTAAAGAACAAAAAAAACCAGAAGACATCACAGTTAGCCAAGCTACGTGAACTGGTTCAATATAATCTGAAGACTGTACGTTGTTATTTACTCAAAGAAGCCTTTCAGCATTTCTGGACTTACAAGACACGCTGGGGAGCCGAACGGTTCTTAAAGACTTGGACTACCAGGGCTATGAGGTCAAGATTGCCGGAAATGAAGAAAGTAGCCAAAAGGTTACGTAAGCATCAAGAGCTTTTGTTGAATTATTTTTCTGTCAAAGAACGTCTTTCTAACGGTATTGTTGAGGGTTTTAATCTAAAAGCCAAACTGACTATGAGAAAATCTTTTGGCTTTCGCACTTTTAAATCAATTGAAGTCGCTTTATATCATACACTTGGAAAATTACCAGAGCCTCCAATCACCCACAGATTCTACTGAGGAGGCCGATTTTATAAAAAATAATGCTATTGAAAACGTTGAATCTTGTGACAAAGTTCTTCAAGAAAAGCATAGAGATGTATTAAGGATGACTCAAGCTTAATTTTATGAAAAGACGTAGAAATTTTATTATAAAAATTATACAATTATTAGTGTATTTACCGTTTATCTTTTTATATAGAATCCTCTTTGATTTAAGGCCAGTGGGTCTTATAATCTAACAATGACATGTGATTCATTTATTCTGTTAGTAAATCATGTTTCATATCTTGACCCCTTGGCAGCTTCGCTTAAAATGCCATTTCGCCTGAGGCAATGCAGCTTCTGCGGAAAGATCCATATTTACCTTAATTTAAACATACTTATATACTTGTAAAACAGCGTAAGAAAGTTACGATTGGCAGGTTACCGACTGATGGAAAGCACTTGGTATGAGTTTCTGCCAAACACAGGCCATAAGGCCAGTGCTGCGCTAACTACCCTGAGTTCGAATGAGGAGATATCATAAATTATCAAAAAGTTCAGATTATCGAAACGCACACAAAATGCGCTGCATAACGACCGTGATACTGAGTTGCTGCGCTCGGAGTTGTTCAGTATCGAGCAACTGAAGCATCACGCGGTAAAGCTGGCGGGGCAGCATAGCATCGATCCGCGTCCGGGATCGGACAGATTACTGCCCCGGTTGGCAGACAATGCGCGCGTTCTGCTGGCGGCGTATGATGTCGTAACAGCCACAGCCACTCCGGAACAACGGATCGTACCGGCAGAGTCCTGGTTACTCGACAACTATTATCTAATCGAGCAGCAGATCGCTCTGGCGCGTCGGCATCTGCCGCGCGGGTACAGCCGGCAGTTGCCGCGACTGGCTGATGGCTTGTCAGCCGGTTTCCCCCGGATCTATGACTTAGCGTTGGAGTTAATCTCTCACATGGACGGTCGTGTTGACAGCGACAACGCCACCCATTTCATCGCCGCCTACCAGACCGCTGAACCATTAAAACTGGGTGAATTGTGGGCATTCCCGATCATGCTGCAGTTGGCGCTGCTGGAAAACCTTCGTCGCGTCGGGTTGCGTATCGCTCGTCGGCGTGAGGAGCGCGACGCGGCCATCACATGGGCAGACCGCATGCTTGCGACGGCGGAAAGGGAACCGAAACAGCTTATCCAGCTGTTAGCCGAGTTTGCCAATGCCGATGTGCCTCTGACCGCGCCGTTTGTGGAGGAATTTTACGCACGACTTCAGGCTCAGGGTCCCGCTATGGCCTTCGTTCAAACCTGGGTCGAGCAGAAACTGCTAGAACAAGGGGTGACCGCTACGCAGTTGTCAGAGTCAGCCGCACGAACGTCTGGTGGCAACCAGATATCCATCGCAAACAGCATCGGTAGTCTGCGTTTCATCGACACAATGGACTGGAAAGATTATGTAGAGTCGCTTAGTGTCGTTGAACAGACATTGCGTGAAGACCCGAGCGGGATGCACACCGGCCAGGATTTTGCTACCCGCGACCGGTATCGGCATGTCATCGAAGACGTGGCGAGGGGTAGTTCGCACAGTGAGTTGGAGGTGGCACGCGAAGCCATTGTTCTCGCGAAGACTGCTGCAAAGCTATTAAGTAACAATGACCGCACCGCGCATGTCGGATACTACCTGATCGATCACGGACGGCACATACTGGAGCGTACGGTCGGCTGCCGTTTGTCGTGGAAATTGCGAATTAGCCGTGCGAGTCGGCATTTTAGCCTGTTCCTTTACCTCGGACCAATCCTGTTTCTCACCGTACTGACGACATCAGTTGTGTTTTTCTTATTCGGTGGGTTCGAGCTGACTGACTGGCGGTACTGGTTTTTTGAGCTCACTGGCATAATCGGCATCTCAGCGCTGGCTGTCCCGCTGGTGAACCGGTTAGTCACACTCATCCTGCCTCCTCATGTATTACCACGAATGAATTTTTCGCAGGGCATTCCATCCGTTCACCGTACTATGGTGGTTGTCCCCACCTTGCTGAGCAAGCCGGAAGAGATTGATGATCTTCTCGAAGCACTGGAGATCCGCTATCTCGGTAATCGTGATTCCAATCTGTTCTTTGCCTTGCTGACTGATTTCCGTGACGCGCCTGAGTGTACTCTGCCAGAAGATTCCGCATTGATCACCCACGCACGCGCGGCTGTTCAGGAGCTCAACGAGACCTACAGCGAGGACCGCCCCTGTATTTTCTATCTGTTTCACCGACCGAGGGTTTGGAATCAATACGAACGGGTGTGGATGGGATATGAGCGCAAGCGCGGCAAACTGGAGCAATTTAATGCCTTGCTGCGGGGAGGGAAGAAAACTGCATTCTCGGATATTGTCGGTGATACGTCCATCCTCGGTTCGATCAAGTATATCATCACCCTGGATAGCGACACGCAACTGCCCCGTGACGCAGCACGCTCACTTATCGGAAACATCGCGCATCCTCTCAATCGGCCCGTGTATGATGCCGACAAGGGGCGCATTGTTGGAGGTTATGCGATACTGCAACCATGCGCTTCGATCAGCCTGACAAGTGCGGGCCAGTCACGGTTTACAAAACTGTTCGCGGGCGAACCAGGCATTGATCCCTACACGCGAGAGGTATCTGATGTTTACCAGGATATTTTCGGGGAGGGATCATTCATCGGCAAGGGCATCTACGATGTGGACGCTTTTCGGCAGGCAGTCGATGGACGCTTTCCGGAGAATCTCATTCTCAGCCACGACTTGCTGGAAAGCGCGTATGCGCGTTCGGCACTGGTTACTGATGTTGACCTCATTGAAGAACATCCGGTCAGTTACGCCATAGAGGCCAGCAGGCGACACCGGTGGATACGTGGCGACTGGCAGATTGCCGGTTGGCTGCTCCCACGCGTGCCCGGGCCACCCGGGTCAAGTGGATCGAAGGCTAAACGGCAACTGAACCCGCTCACAGCTTTGTCGGTGTGGAAAATTTTAGATAACCTCAGACGCAGCCTCGTGCCGCCGTCGTTGCTTACCTTGCTGGCGGGTGGTTGGCTGTTCGGTCCGGTATCGGCGTTGTTCTGGAACCTGCTGGTCGCAGGTGTGGTGTTCTTGCCCACCTTGCTGGGAGCCGCGATTGAACTCATCCGTAAGCCTGAAGAACGTGACTGGTTGGTACACTTGACTTTGACAAGTAAATCTACGAGCCGCCCGATTGTGCTCTCTTTGCTGACGTTGATCCTTTTGCCCTACGACACGCTGATTTGTCTGGATGCAATCCTGCGCTCGGGTGTGCGAATGTTTTTTACTCGACGCGGATTGTTGCTCTGGCATATGCGGTCCTATGCAAGTCGCAACGCGTGCCGTACGCTTTCAGATTTTTTTATGGAGATGTGGATAGCACCTGTGCTGGCAATGGTACTCGCCTTAGCATTGTGGATCAGCCAGTCAGCAGAGTTGCTCTTCTGCGTACCTTTTTTATTACTCTGGCTGGTATCGCCGGTCATCGGCTGGTGGATCAGTATACCGCTTCCGCCCCCTGTACTGAATTTAACCGTTGATCAAAGACTGTTCCTGCGGGCATCGGCCCGGAGAACGTGGCGCTTCTTCGCACAGTTCGTCGGTCCACAGGACAACTGGCTACCTCCAGATAACATCCAGGAATATCCGGCACCGGCCATCGCCTCACGTACCTCACCCACGAACATCGGTATGTCGCTGCTGGCGGATCTGGCTGCGTACGATTTCGGTTACATTTGCGCAGGAGAATTCCTGCGGCTTGTCGAGAACACACTGGCCACAATGGAAAAGCTGGAACGCTACAGAGGCCATTTTTACAACTGGTACGACACACGCACGCTAAAACCTCTCTGCCCGCAATACATCTCTTCGGTGGACAGCGGCAACCTGGCCGGCAGCTTGCTTACCTTGCAGGCGGGACTGGTTGAGTTGAAAGATCAGCCGGTGCTGTCCTCGTTCGCGTTTCAGGGGTTGCAGGACACCTTGCTGGTGCTTGTCGAACACGTGCCCTCGTCACGAGTACCGGATATTGCGAAGAAGATCAAGTTTCTACAGGACACACTGAACGGGCAGCCACAGACACTGGCTGCTGTCGATAACCTGCTGGATAAAATTCACCATATCGGCGGGGAGCTGGTTGGATGGCTGCCAATGGGTATTGATATAGATGACGAACTGAATTACTGGGTGCAGGCTTTTTACCTACAATCCTTTGCACTTCGAGATGACCTTCGATTACTGGTACCCGAACCGCAGCACTTCAGCAAAATCCCGACACTGACCGAATTAGCCAGAGAGAGAGCAGTGGGCACTGAGACGTTGTCATCAACCGGGGCAGCCGCGGCGGCAGGAACACGTTATAATGGTGCAGAGGAGAGGCTTAGAATCATCGACGATTTGGTAGATCGTTGCCGCGAACTGGCGGTGATGGATTTTAAATTTCTCTACGATACATCGCGCAGCTTGCTGAGCATAGGTTACGATGTAGGAGAACGGCGCCGCGATCCGTCCTGCTACGACCTGCTGGCATCAGAAGCGCGCCTGGCCAGCTTTCTGCTCATTGCGCAGGGTCAGGTACCGCAAGAGCATTGGTTCTCACTCGGTCGCCTGCTGACAAGTCATGGCGGCAACGTGAGCTTGATTTCGTGGAGCGGTTCAATGTTCGAGTACCTCATGCCGCGGTTGTTAATGCCTGGTTACGAGAACACCTTGTTGGAGCAGACCTGCAAGGCTGCGGTGTCACGCCAGATAGAATACGGCCGACAGCGCGCTGTACCCTGGGGCATTTCGGAGTCCTGCTATAATGCCACTGATATGCATCAAGTCTACCAATATCGGGCGTTTGGCGTGCCCGGGCTGGGTTTCAAGCGCGGGCTGGGAGACGATCTGGTCATCGCTCCTTACGCCAGCGCACTGGCGCTGACGGTGATGCCACAGGAAGCCTGTAGCAACTTGCAGACGATGGCCGCCAACGGATTCCTCGGCGTCTATGGATTCTACGAGTCGATCGATTACACACCATCGCGAGTACCGAGGGGTAAGAATCACGCTATCGTGCGAACATTCATGGCGCATCATCAAGGCATGAGCCTCCTGGCCCTTGAGCACGTATTGCTCAACCGGCCGATGCAGCGCCGATTCATGTCTGACCCCCTCGCACGGGCGACGGAATTGTTACTGCAGGAGCGTGTACCAAAGAAGGGGGCTACGTTGCATCCGCACGCTGCTGAAGTGAGCGCCTCCGCACGTCCCCCCGTCACGGAAGCAGTTGAGATCATGCGCGTGTTTACCGACCCGAACACGCCGATACCTGAAGTTCACCTATTGTCTAACGGCAGATACCACGTCATGGCAACAAATGCCGGAGGAGGCTACAGCCGCTGTCGCGACCTGGCAGTTACCCGTTGGCGCGAGGATGCTACTTCCGATTGTTGGACGAAGCAGCTATCGCGGAGAACAAAATCGGAAATTTATTATATAATGTAACCTCACACCCTCAACGGGAGGGTGAATCTATTAACAAATAGGAGGTTACAGGTCTATGAAAACATTATCTCAATCCGATTTCAACAAAAATTACCAAACGCATCTAAAGCACCTACGCTTGAAAGGACTCCGGCCAAAAACAATCGAGGCTTATTCACGTGCCATCCGACGGATCGGTGATTATTTTGACAATCAGATACACGATCTATCTGAACAGCAACTACTTGACTATTTTTCCAATCTCCTCAATACCCATTCATGGAGCGCAGTCAAATTAGACCTCTACGGACTAAAGTTTTTCTACACTCATGTGCTTCATAAGCGTTGGGAGCAAGTAAATCTTATTAAACCACCCAAAACGCAACGTTTGCCCGATATTGTCACCATTAATGAAGCCCACCAACTTTTCCAGGTGACGAGAAAACTCAGTTACCGGGCCTTCTACTTTGTTCTTTACAGTCTTGGTCTCCGCCTGGGTGAAGGACTACGTCTTGAGGTTAGCGATGTCGATTCTCAGCGAATGCGGGTGCATATCCGCGATAGCAAAGGCAATAAAGACCGTTTCGTACCCCTGCCAAAGGTAACCCTGAATCTCTTACGCCGTTTTTGGCTTGTTCATCGCAATCCTGTCTTTCTATTTCCAGGCCGTCATGGTGGCTTGAAATCAGCCCACCTGGCAAAAACACCTCTGAATAGAAATGGCGTTCAGGCCACTCTGCGTAAGGTAGCCCGGGAGTGTGGAATTAAAAAAAAATTACACCACACAGTCTGCGACACAGCTACGCAACCCATCTGATTGAGGCGGGTGTTGATCTGCTTGAAGTACAAAAAATCCTCGGCCACCACAGTATTTTAACCACTGCCAAATATACCCACCTGACCTCTCATACAAATCGTAATGCCTTGCAATTAATTAATGATTTGATGAATGGTTTTTCCATAGAATGGGGGAATGTTATATGATATCTCTCTCCTCTATAATTGAGACCTTCATTGCTGACTTTATCACTCTTTATCATGGTTCGATCCTGCCAAGTCAATTCAAAGCCCTGGCAGCCATGAAGGATTGTCGCACTACGCAAAGCCGCGTCATGCTGGTCCAATGTAATGACTGTGAAAAACAGGTTTTTGTACCGCACTCCTGCGGTAACCGCAATTGTCCTCATTGTCAGAGTCATGAGTGTCAGCAGTGGTTGGAGCGTCAACTGAAAAAAGAAGTGCCTGCTGACTATTTTATGCTCACCTTTACTATACCCAAAGAGCTTCGATCATTAGCATGGCAGCATCAACGCTTGCTTTACTCGATAATGATACAGTGTTGTTGGGAAACCGTAAAAACCTTTGTCCAAAATGACAGCGTATTACAAGGAAACGCTGGAGCCATCACTGTTTTGCACACCCACTCTCGCTCTCTCGATTACCACCCGCATATCCATCTGGTAATGCCAGCCGGGGCCATCAATCAGAAGAAAAAGCTTTGGAGCTTCAAAAAAAGCGAAGGAAAGACGCGGTACCTTTTCAATCACAAAGCGCTGGCTAAAGTGTTTCGAGCAAAAATGCTCGATGCCGTGAACAAAGCGGCTCTTACGCTTCCAGTTAATTATCCCAAAACATGGGTCGTCGATTGCAAATTTGTCGGCAACGGTGAAAAGGCACTGGTCTATCTTGGTCGTTATCTCTACAAAGGGGTCATTCAAGAGAAAGATATTATTACGTGCAAAGATGGTCAGGTGACCTTTCGTTACCAGGATAGTAAGAGCAAAAAAATGCTCACAAGAACACTTCCCGGCCCGCAGTTTCTCAGGTTGATTCTCCAGCATGTTCTACCCAAAGGTTTCAGGCGAACACGGAACTTTGGTTTCCTCCACCCTAATAGCAAACGCTTGATTGCATTGCTTCAGTACCTTACCGGTATCAACCCGAATAAGTCGTCAGCCTGGTTCAGAGAGCGTCCAAAGCTTACGTGCAAATGCTGTGGAGGAATAATGAAGATCATAAAAACGATGATACCTCCATCACACAAATCCAGGTCTTTCCCCTACAAGTTAACAAAAGAGGAGGCTGTTCTGGTTATGTAATCGAATCCGCTATGCATCTAAGATTTGCAAAAACGGCATTATCGGGTCGAGATGGCCCCCGTTTGCCCAAATTTGAGGTAAAATGGCCGAAAAACCATGTTCTGTAGCTCCTAAAGCATGACGACAGCAATTGAAAAATCCACTTCTTTGGCTTCATAGCTTCTGCGGTAAAAAAGAGAAGTAATCTTCATAAGATATTTTCTTATACAATGTTTAGCACCCAAACAACGGGCTTGTCCAACAAACGGTTCAGATTGTGGTTCGTCCCTCACACAATCTAACCTTATTCGTTGGGGTACGTTCATTTACTTACGCGACCACGAAACCGGAAGTTATTGGTCAACCGCGTATCAACCGACACTGCGCAAGGCCGATCATTATGAGGCGATCTTCGTACAGGCGCGTGCTGAATACCGACGGCGTGATCAGGAGATCGAAGCGCACACCGAGATCAGCGTTTCACCTGAAGATGATGTCGAGATCCGCCGTGTCACGCTCACCAACCTGTCGTCCCGTACCCGTCATATAGAGGTGACGAGTTACGCTGAAGTTGTGTTGGCAGCGTTAAATGCCGACCTGGCTCATCGCTCTTTCAGCAACCTGTTCGTGCAAACCGAAATCCTGCCAGACCGACAGGCAATCCTCTGCACGCGACGCCGTCGCACACCTGAGGAGCAGGTGCCATGGTTGTTTCACTTGTTGGCTGCACCTGGCGCGGTTGCCGACGAACCGTCTTACGAGACAGACCGTGCCAAATTCATCGGGCGGAATCGAACGGCGGCCAACCCGGTGGTACTGGATAGCAGTGACAATCCGTCGACGCTGTCGAACACTGATGGTTCGGTGCTCGATCCCATCGTGGCGATCCGCCGCACCATCACCTTATTACCTGACGAATCAGCGACCATTCAGATCATCACCGGTGTTGCAGATACACGCGAGGCAGCATTGGCTGTGCTTGAGAAGTATTGTGACAGGCACTTCGTTGAGCGTGCCTTTGAAATGGCATGGTTTCAAAGTCAGGAGGTGTTGCGCCACCTCAACGCAACCGAAGCCGATGAACAGGTCTATGGCCGCCTGGCCAGCTCGGTCATTTACGGCAATGCCTTGCGTCGTGCTGCGCCCAGTATCATCGCCCGCAACCAGCTTGGTCAGTCAGGTCTTTGGCGCTTTGCTGTCTCTGGCGACCTGCCGATTGTCCTGGTTCAAATCGGCGATCTGAACCGCTTAAACTTGATAAAACAGGTGCTGCAAGCTCATGCCTATTGGCGGATGAATGGTTTGAAGGTGGACCTGTTGATTGTAAACGAGGATTTCTCTGGCTACCGAGCGGTTCTGCAAGACCAGATCATGGGATTGATCAACGCGAGTTCCGAAACACAAATTATCGACAAACCGGGTGGGATCTTCGTGCGGCGTGCCGAAGAACTTTCCGAGGAGGACCGGGTCCTGTTCCAGACTGTTGCCCGCGTCGTGCTCACCGATACTGCTGAGACATTGCTCGATCAGGTGGAACGCCGTGTGTCGGTAAAGCGTGTATCGGACCGTTTCGAGCCATTGCGTCAACCACCGGCAGATGAATCGGTCTATAAGCTGTCAGAGCACGAACGTATTTTCTGCAATGGCCTGGGGGGCTTCACACCCGACGGGCACGAATACGTCGTCACCCTTGAGCCTGGTCAGAACACACCGGCGCCATGGGTAAATGTTATCGCCAGTCCGCACATCGGCACAGTCGTCAGCGAAAGCGGCAGCGCTTATACCTGGGTGGAAAACGCGCACGAGTTCCGGCTGACCACGTGGCACAATGACCCGCTGAGCGACAACAGCGGCGAGGCGTTATACATTCGCGACGAGGAAACGGGCGCATTCTGGTCGCCGACGCCGTTGCCCGCCCTCGGTCGATCCGGGTATGTAAGCCGGCATGGGTTCGGATACAGCGCTTTCGAGCATTACGAAGCAGACATCTCCTCGGAACTGTTCACCTACGTCGCAATGGACGCTCCAGTGAAGTTTGTTGTGGTAAAGCTGCACAATTATTCGAAGCGTTCGCGTCGACTGTCACTTACCGGGTATTGGGAGCTGGTACTTGGTGAGTGGCGACACGCCAATCTGATGCACATTGTTACCGAAACGGATCCGCATAGCGGGGCGATGTTTGCCCACAATGCGTATGGTCGCGAATGCGCCAGTCGGGTTGTCTTTGCGCAGGTCAGCGAGCTAGAGCGTACGATGACCGGAAACCGCACAGAGTTTATTGGCCGTAACGGCACACTCGCCAGCCCTGCGGCTATGCGTCGGAAGCATTTGTCGGGCATTACAGGTGCTGGCCTTGATCCGTGCGCCGCAATACAGACCCAGATCGAGCTTGCCGATGGGCAAGAGCGTGAGATTGTGTTCGTATTCAGCGCGGCCAGCAACACCGATGAAGCGCAACATTTAATCCAGCGATTCGGTAGAACAGCTGGCGCGAGGCAGGCATTGGAAGTGGTGTGGGAACACTGGAACCATACTTTGGGTGCGGTGCATGTGGAAACACCCGACCCCGCATTGAACGTTTTGACCAACGGATGGCTAGTCTACCAAACACTGTCCTGCAGACTCTGGGGCCGTAGTGGCTATTATCAGTCAGGCGGTGCCTACGGTTTCCGCGATCAATTGCAGGACACCATGGCTCTGATCCATACGACACCGTGGCTCGTCCGCGAGCAGTTGATCCGTTGCGCAGAGCGCCAGTTCCTCCAGGGTGACGTTCAACACTGGTGGCATCCACCCAACGGACAAGGCGTGAGAACACATTTCTCCGATGACTATCTGTGGTTACCGTATGCAACCTGTCGTTATGTGCTGGCGACCGGAGATACGGGAGTACTCGATGAAGCCGTACACTTCCTGGAAGGCCGCGAGTTGAATCCGGAAGAGGAAGCTTACTACGACCTTCCACAACGTTCGGCTGAAGCAGCAAGCCTCTATGAACATTGCGTACGTTCAATCAAACATGGTTTACGCTTTGGCGAACATCAATTACCGCTGATGGGTTGCGGTGACTGGAACGACAGCATGAATCTCGTCGGTCGTGATGGAAAGGGAGAGAGCATCTGGCTGGCGTGGTTCCTGTACGAAAACCTTCGGCTGTTTGCAGACCTGGCTCGAAATCGAGGCGACGAGGCCTTTGCCGAAGTTTGTACCGGGCAGGCTTCGCTACTGCGCAACAATATTGAGGCGAATGCCTGGGACGGTGAGTGGTATCGACGGGCCTATTTTGATGATGGTACACCCCTGGGCTCGTCTGACAATGAAGAATGCCAAATCGATTCGATCAGCCAGAGTTGGGCGGTTATTTCGAGTGGCGGTGATCCCTTGCGAACCCGCCAGGCAATGGCAGCGGTAGACAAATACCTGGTGCACCGCGATGCACCGTTAATTCAACTGCTCACCCCTCCCTTCGACAGATCAGCCCTTGAGCCTGGTTATATCAAGGGCTACGTACCAGGCGTTCGCGAGAACGGTGGCCAATATACCCATGCGGCGATCTGGACCACGATGGCGTTTGCCATGATGGGTGACAAGGAACGAGCATGGGAATTGTTTGCTATGCTCAATCCTGTCAATCACGGCAGTCAGCCGGATGAGATCGAGCGCTACAAGGTTGAGCCGTACGTCATGTGCGCGGACATTTACGGTGCATCGCCTCATACTGGACGAGGTGGTTGGACCTGGTACACCGGTGCCGCAGGCTGGATGTACCGGCTGACTGTGGAAACACTACTGGGTCTGCAGCTGGAAGAAGACCATCTGCGCATTGCACCGTGTATACCTGACCATTGGGAATCTTACAAAATCCACTATCGCTTTCGCGATACGGTCTACCATATCACTGTCAAGCGCGTCGGTGAAAAGCCTGAGCATGTGATCCGCGTGACGCTGGACGGTGTCGTGGTAAATGGAGACGGCGTAGGTGGGCCAGGGCAATCGCAAGGCATGATCCCCCTTGTGGACGACCGCAGAGAACACTATGTCGAGGTACATTTGAATTAAAGACATTTATGATAACGCCTTATCCAGGAGCAAGGATGACATGATTCTTTCTGGTCAAAGTTAGTAAAACCAAAACCACATGGTAACCTGTTTTTGTTACGAACGTGCGCCATGTGAACCAGATCGCTGTTCCAGACATTGGAAGCACAGAGGGCAATAGCCGTGGTAGTTTTATTTGACAAAAAGTTTATTTATTGAAACCCTTGCTAATTTATATTTATACTCTATACTCAGATAAGTGAACGTAAATAAGAAGCTACCGAAAGACACATCTACAGTTTATCAACTCCATACTTAATAGAGTCTAATTTCGCTATACTATAAGAAATTATTCGAACCTGAAGGCTATAGTTCTCTCTTTTCACCATTATAAGGTGTATACACACTAATGGGGTAACTTTAGCGGTTTTATTTGTAAGCCTATCTGTTGTCTCTGTCACACAAAAGCAGATTCATTTACAATGCGAAAAGACGTCTCTCCCACTTAGGAAGATTTACTTTAAACCGATTTAGCCACCACCTCCTTGTTTACAAGAAAACAATTTATGAAATTTAACTTTAACCTAAGTTGAGCGATTTGTATTTGCTAAAAAGACTTAAAACCCACTTAAAAGGCAATAGTAATTTGTTATAATACATTTTCAAGAAAACAAAATCCATCACCCATTAAGTGAGGAGAGTATTATGAAGAAAAATGTATTTAAAAGCAAGTGCAAGATTAACAAAATCGGAGTAACAAATGACACATTAACCGGCAGAGGAGGCATGTCTTTATTTGTTAAATATTTAAGTAGTGTAGAAATATACCCGTTATTAGAAGAGTTTTTTGGAGATATCAGAAAAAGCGGCAAAGGTCTTCCGGTGTGGAATATATTCAAACAGATATTTTGTTGGTTTTATGATGGGACGAGTCGCCACCTAAATTCATTTGATCAATTAAGAGCAGATGAGGGCTATGCATCAGTAATAGAGAATTCTCAGACAGAGATGGTGTCGTCACATCAGATAAAACGGTTTTATAAATCGTTTTCATGGGTATGTGGAGGCCCATTTCGGAAGATATTACGAAAGATGTTTATTTGGAGGTTAAGGCGAGAAAACCCTGAGGTCATAGACTTAACATTAGATACAATGGTAATGGACAACGATGAAGCACAGAAGCGCTATGGAGTACAGCCCACCTATAAGAAAGTAAAAGGTTTCCAGCCTTTACAAGCAATTTGGAATGGTAAGATAGTGGATGCGGTCTTCCGAGGTGGAAAGAAACACAGCAACTGTGGTAATACCGTGGTGAATATGATGAGAGACCTTGTGCGGTTAATCCGTGAGGAATATAGTGAGACAGTCACGATAATAGTCAGACTTGATAGTGGATTTTTTGATGAGAAAATATTACAAGCATGTGACAATCTTGGAGTAGGATTTATCTGTACTGGCAAGATGTATAAGGGAGTAAAGGAGTATGTAGGTGTCCAGTTAGAGGACCAATGGGATGTCTACAGCAATAGGAATCAAGAGTGGAAGTATTTGGAGTTTGGTTATAGATGTGATTCGTGGGAGAGGTTTTATCGTGCAATATACACCAGATTGAGTCATGATGGAGAACAAAGGTTATTGGACTTTGCGCGGCCAGATAATGTAATTCTCACGAATATAGGAGTTAATCCAAAGGTGTTAGCCAACTGTAGTACTCAGGAGGAAGAGAGAAGATTGTTGCATACAGAAACAATTATAGAGAGCCATCATATGAGAGGAGCAGATGAATTACCGCATAGAGGGTTAAAGGATTTTGGATTTGAAGAATTACCGTTTAAGAGATTTGTACCAAATAGTGTAGTATATTATTGCATGCTCATATCATATTTTTTGTTTGAAACATATAAGGAAGATGTATTAGACGGAGTAATGCCAATCGGCAGCTATGCAACAACTGTAAGGAGAAAGGCATTAGACTTTGCAGCAAAGATAATAGGCACTGGCAGGCAGTTAATCCTTAAAGTAACACAGGCAGTAATGGACAATTTGCACTTTGATATATTATGGCAACGAAGTCAAAAACCCATACCAATAATCATATAAGCGTGACAAGAAGTTGAAAACAAGGTTATCTGTGGGAGAGGTATGTCCATGTTCCGGAAAATTGTACTAAAAATGCATTTCTAAAAGAATTTTTTTAGTAAGCGAAGGTTTATTGCCAAACCGAAACAATTTTGGCTAGAAAAATTGAATATATTTCATTTTTTTTTGTCGTAATATTAAAACCGCTCAATTTGGGTTTAAACTTATCTCCAGATGCAGTAATGGTAAAGAAAGGAGATGAGAAAATAAGCCGGTAGAAAACATAACAGTAATATCAGTTTAAATGCAACTTTATCTTGAGAAAGGAATACAGAATGAATATTTAAGGAATAGGGGTCACATCTTTGAAATTTGATATTTACGTATGTATAAATTTAGATAAGATTAATTTTTTTATTATTAAAATTTAAGTTTTAGGAATGTGTCTGTTAATTATGGCAAGGCCCTTACGCATAGAATATCCCGGTGCTTTTTATCATATTACTACCAGAGGTGTTGGGAGACAGAATATATTTTTTAAGGATTACGATAGAAAGGTGTTTTTAGAAAAGCTGGGAGACCTGCATGAGAAGTGGGGAATAATATTCCATGGATATTGTCGGATGACAAATCACTATCATCTGGAGTTGGAAACTCCAGGTGGTGAATTGAGTAGGCCCTTGCAATGGTTGAATCATGTTTATGCCGGTTATGTAAATAAGGAGTATAAGAGAACGGGACATCTGTTTCAGGGAAGGTTTAAGAGTGTGCTCGTAGAAGCAGATGAACATTTGCATGTTTTATCACGTTACATACACATGAATCCTGTACGTGCGGGTATTGTGAGGAGGCCCGAGGAGTATAGATGGTCTAGTTATCGGGATTATCTAGGAATACGACAATGTCCGAAGTGGCTTGATGTGAAACAAACACTTGAAATGTTTGGTGTGTCTGAGAAGGAGCAGAGAAAGGAATACCGGCGCTTTGTAATAATGGGAGACGAGGGAAATCCTTTAAAAGAAATGAGTTTTGGGGCAATATTAGGAACAGCACAGTTTGTAAAACGAATGAGGGAGAAATTGAGAAACAGAAAGTCTGAGAAGAGTGATGCTGAGATTTCAGGTATGATTTATGCGCGGCCAGGTCCAGGAATTAATGAAATTTGCAAAGTTGTATGCGAAGCGTATGATGTTTCAAAGGAGGAGATGTGCGTAAAGGGATGTAAAGGAAATGAAGGCCGGGATATGGCGATATATCTGTCGAGAAAGTATGCTAGAAGTACGTGTTATGAAATAGGTGAACACTTTGGAGGTATCAGGCCTTCGGCAGTGAGTTTGGGAAGTAGAAGGGTTAAGGATCGGTTAAAAACAGACAAAACCTTTAAGAAACTGGTCAGGCAATTAGAATCTGATGTGATAGATTTTAACAATTAAAACTAATATCAAACATCAAAGATGTGACCCCCCCCTTGTGCACAAGCCCACTTAAAGGAAATGCATGTACCTGACCGCAAGCCCAGAAGGCCATTATCACAAATGTAAGCACCATCTTCTTCTTTTTCATCATTAACCCTTCCCTATGTTAAAATTGTTTATTTTTTTTATAAAAACCATCTTGTTCAGGTTTTTGACAAGCTAGAGCTTCTTTAGTAATGGACGGCGGCTTGCCTTTTCTTGGTAATCTTGCAGGGCAACCACAACTCCTAACTGAAGTACCTTATCAACACATCGCTCTATCTTGGGACGATTGGTCTGTAACTGACGAGCTATGGCAGATACTGACACTCCCTCAGAGTACAATAATATTATTTTTGAACGTTCTACCCTTTGGGCAGTTTCTGTTCGTGATCGGCTTAATTCTTGTAAATAAGATTTTTCTTCTCGGTTCAAAATGATAAGTGGTCTTTTTCTGATAAATGGCATATATACCTCCTTTCTTGAGGTTAGTATGCCACAAAAAGAACCATATTGCAATGTTATTATGGAATCATTGTACTAGTAATTATCAACGGCTCTCTTTTTACGTCTACGTCTTGCTTCTGCGCCTGCTATTCCGACGATGCCAATGCCTATTAGGGCGACAGTTGCAGGTTCTGGAACAGGATTCGTACTGCCAGTCATAACCACATTATCTAAACTTGTGCGCTCTACCCCATTGATGTAATCCCCTCGGATCATCAAGGCAGAAAGATTTGAGAGAACTAGATTGAAGTCAGCATCAGTAGCAGCCCTCGAATTGACTAAGCCATCTTGATAGTAAGTCCAATTGCCACTTGAATCGAGTGGAGCCGTGAACGATGTGAAAGTCGTTTCCACTTGCTTCGATGCGTCATACGATAAAATCACACCGCTTCCGCGCAACCAAATCAAACTATCGACGTTTCCTACGCTTGTAGCCGAAGTACTTAAATCAAAACTGAGTGTTCCTCCTATGCTCCCAGATTTATTGCCGATAAACTTCCCTGGGGCTGCAAGAAAAAACGCTAAAGGGCCCGGGTCATCTTTGAAAATATGCCCACCAGGATTCCCACCAGTTGCTGACCAGCCTGCAGAAAATGTTCCTCCAGGATTTCCTGTGGATTGAAAAACATCTTGCACAAACCATCCATCTGCATCTGAATCAAAGATACTCGTAATTGATGCTGCTTGAGAATTTCTAGCACAAGATAACAAAAACACCATCGAGATTGCAAACAATAAGAGACATTTCATTTTCATTTCTTCTCCTCCTCTTTTTAATTTTCTTAAAATAGTGTATAAACTCTCAGGCACAGATTCCCTTTCATCTAACAAATCTGAATTCCTAATTAAATACTGTAAAAACTTAAACAAGGCTTAAAAACCTGTTCCTCTCCACTTATCGCCTGCTACATGTATTCGCCAATCCCCATAACATATTACTTATCTGTAAAGTGATACCTGCAAGTTTCCACTCTAAACCACACAGTAAGTACTTTTGTATTTACCACTTATACAAAGTGATTATATGGTATTTTAGTAGCTTTATGGGCTGGCCACTGCCCGTAAAGCTAATTGTATAGTCTTATTATTGACTGAAGTCAACTATATTTTCCCGTTATCCATTGAGTTCAATACCCGAATTTTGTGGTATTGTGCTTCACAGGGAGTTCCCTCTGTATGATTTAGTTTTTATTTTTTTCTTTTTTGCCATGTGATATCTGGGGATATTTAACTCATGTACAACGCAATGATGTACTTGACTTTTGTAGGTATTGTCGGTTGTCTTGAAAAGGTCGAAGGTTCGATTCCTTAACCTGCTACCTGTCTTCATACAACACCGAAACGTATATTTCACATATACTTTCATTGTTAAGACGATACCCTATAGTTGCCTCACAACCTGATACATAATTAACGACTATTTATTTATATTTTTATAGGTGTGTATGTCTGCTGAGACACTCTCCTCAAGATGCTTGATTACCACTTCAGATAAAATTTTTTTCTAAAGATGTCAAAACATACAAATGGAACCAGTAAGTAACTCATCTTAGATCTCCGCTAAGCTTGTCCTCGTGTAAACGAAAAAAATGCAACAATCCAGCCAGGCACTACGGGTTTCACATTTACATCCGGAAAGTATGTTTCTTTTCTAACAGATTATATTCGTTTTTTCGCCTCTTCCGGTAGAGCAGCCACTGCCATCAAGAGGTCATCGTTGTCCGGTTTGGCTTTAACAAATAAGGAGAAGAGGAGTGTGGCTTCCGTGTAAACATCTTTTATTATTTCTATTATACTTTCATCTGAAATGTTGTGGGCATGCAGTACACTTTCCATATTTGATAGCAATATAACAAGTGTCCAATAGTCGAGTGGTGTTCGCTTCATCAAATCATCACGGAGATATGTAAGACAACTCCGTAGAACTTCGATAGTATTTTCTGAAAGTGCTTTTCCCTTTCCCTCTTTTGACAAATGAGGATTAGGCGCAATTACCATGTCAGCAATTTCTCTGGAGAGCTCGGCTACGGCAACACGGCCTATTGCCATAATGGAAGCGGCCGTTCTCATTTCAATCTTTCTCTCCTTAGATATTTTTACTATGTCATCAAATATCATGCAGATATTGTCTTCAAGTAATCTATTAATTTTGTCTAAATCCCAACGCTCATTCTTTAAATTTTGTACCCATTCTAGATAAGATACGTATACACCTCCCAGGTTTGTGCTGATATCAGGGGCTATAAATGTGCCTTTTCCTGTTACAATCCTGTCCCCCTCAGGGGTAACAGGTCCGTTTGCACCTTCCACAATAACTTTGGCCTTTACGCCATAAGCATTTCTGTCTATGGCATTTTCAAGTGCTGCGAGGACGAGAAAGTCGACATCCAACGTAAAAATACCATCATTGGCAATTTCTCTTCCTCCCTCGAATCCTTTCAAGAAACCTGCACCGGTCGTATTTACATGCTCCAGAACAGCGTTTATATCGAGGCCACTTGGATTGTATATGCCGCCACTGGCATCCGTAATGGCGACTACCTTTGCCCCCTCTTCATGCAGAAATTTTGCCGGTGGCTGGCCTACATTACCAAACCCCTGTATGGCAGCAGTGGAGCCTTTAAGTTTTATGTTTTTATGTTCGGCGGCTTTTTTAAGGGCGATAAAAACACCACGACCTGTTGATTCGGCCCTGCCAAGAGAACCTCCCTTATCATCAGGCTTGCCGGTAACAACGGCAAGCGCATGGCATTTTGCTTCAGGATGCTCTTTCAGCACTTGCAAGCATTTGTCAAGGTATAGAGTTTCCATAGGAGTGGAATGTTGTTTGTGAAGAGAAGTGAAATCATCCATGATTTTTTTGGTCAATTCTGTATCACCTGTCAGCCAATCAGACGAGTCTTTGTTTTCGATTGAAGATTTCAGGTATTCATCTACAAACCACGCCATCTTTGTCGCGTTAGTGTTGACGTCCGGTGCCGGTATATCAAGATGTGGTCCAATCGCGCCTCTTTCCTTTAGTTTTCGGCTGTATTCTCTGATTACCAATGCGTCTTTTCGTTCAAGCAGGTTTCTCGGGCTTGCTATGATACCACCTTTTGAACCACCGTATGGTATTCCGGCGATGGCACATTTCCATGTCATCCAGATAGCAAGCGCCCTGACCTCATCAAGTGACACCTCCGGGTGTTCCCTGAATCCGCCTTTAGCCGGACCACGTGCTGAATTGTGATGTACCCGATAACCAATTATTCCTTCTTCTGAAAGCCGCAATGTCTCTACTCGCTCAGGGGCAAGTAATTTTTTTTTCAGAAATAAAGGGAGTCTGAGAATATCCGAGACGACTGCGAATTGGCTTTCTGCTACCTCAAGTGGGCTCGGCATGGCCACGGCATGTTCTCGGATCTTTGTATATTCCTTAATAGTAACTCCCGGCACGGCGAACACTTGGCTGATCCTTTCGAATTCACCTATATTGTCTCTGTGATTTATGATATTTTTTGCGAGTCCTCTCTTTATTTCAAGGAATCTTTCCAACTCTTCTTCATTTGCAGCATTAAGGTTAACTTTCTCCTTTGCGGGCTCTTTTGGTTTGAGTTGCCCCTTAACGGGAAGATCATCTAAATGGTTAAGTGCTGTTAGCCTCTCACCGGCAAGAAACTTTAAAGCGGCTTCTCCTATCGTAAAAAGATACGTCCTTGCGGGGGGAGGTTTTGTCCCAAGCCTTTTTTGTGCTGCGGTTACACTGTGGAGACCAAGTATAATCCTGGATTCCGCTTCACATGCAAACACAAGATCCAGGATATGATTTGTACCATGGCAAAACATTTCGTCTTCATATTTCCCTGCAATTCCATTGAAGATGATGGTTTTTGCACCAATCATATTTTTCTTTATAAGAGATAGCGTGCCGGGACCAATGTCGTATGCTCTCAATCTTGCAAATCGTCCTGTGATTTTGTTCACTTTAACTTTCTCAGGATTAAGCCCCGTCGGTTTTGCCATAAGGTGATCAACGGGAAGTACTAAATCGACACCATACCCTTTCGCCAGTTCCAGTACTACAGCTGCATTGTAAAGAGCCTGAGCACGTGAATCCTGCTCTACTTCAAACATACAGTTATCTACATTGTATCCCTGTACCTTGAGAAATGGAAATGCGATACCTCCAACAAAGATCAGTTTGTCAACCTTTCTATAGACAATAAGGTTTTTCATCGCCTGGACCTTTGCGGAGACATTGGCGCCTCCGATAATGGCCACTACAGGTTTATGAGGATGCCTCATGAAATTATCAAGCGCTGTTAATTCCTGCGTAAGGAGGAATCCAGCTACTTTCGGACCTGTAATAATTCTCGTTATTGGCCCGAGCGATGCGTGCTGACCCATATGGGCTGTTACCGGATCAGCATTCACGTAGACACTGCAATTGGTAGTATCATGAAGTTGTTTCGCAAACTCGCTCACCTCATTATCGTCTTCTGAGGTTTCACCGCTTCGAAACATGACATTTTCCAGAAGAAAAATACCATCGTTATCAATAATTGATTTAACATTCTCCCCAATGCAGTCATCGGTTATAATAACCTCTCTCTCTTCCGGCAGAAGTTTTCTTTCTCTCAAAATTTCTGTCAGTCTTGTTGCCACGGGTTTCAAACTGAAGTTATGGTGACTCTCTCCATCATTTTTAATTCCTACGGAAGTTTTCTGGTCTTTAAAGAAGTTTTCTCTTACACCGTTGTGGGAGACAATGACGACTGTTCTTGCACCCTGTTTCAGTATGTGGCGAATATCCATAACCGTCGCCCTGATTCGCCGATCATCAATTATCCTGGCATCTCTTACCACATCGTAGTTTACCCTTAAGAAGACCCTCTTCCCCTCTAAGGCAGATTTATGAAGGTTGCGGATAGGAACTTTGTCAGCATATGGATACCACTCAATTATCTTAGTATATTGATCTGATTTTTTCATGACTATCAAATAAGAGTAATCAGCCTCACATGTTTTATCCGGTTTGTATAAAGTTTCTATAAAAAACGTACTGATAACGACACAATTTCTTATACAACTATACACCTGCTATTCTGTTTTTAAAGCTAATGATACTTTTACGTTGCTATGAAACTTTTGTCAAGTTTAATTATATGTAAAAGAGAAAGGGAGTTACATTACAAATGAAACGCAGGGCATAGAATGCGTAATGTTGATTGTCTCATAATTTGTCTGTAAAAACTTGTATAATTTTTCGGGAAAAGTATGGTAAAATGTTCCACAAGGGTTTTATTAAATGATTACATAGCTTCTATTCTTCAAAAGATCTTTATAAAAATTTAAAAAGGCAATAGACTCACTATGCTAAAGTTTTCACTGAAGTCTGCATTATACCAGGTACCGGGAATATTCTATCTCATTTTCATTGCCCGGTTTCAAATTGAGTATGACCTGATCAGGAAACGGTCTCACGATCTTATTTTTGGACGTGCTCACTCTTTTACAAGAAAACTTTTAAAACTCACTCATGTAAAAATAGAGGCATCAGGTATGGAAAACCTGATTAACAGGCCAGCAATAATCTGCCAGAACCACACTTCGATAATGGACATTCCCGCTATATTGCATACAGTAAAAGGGAAACCTCTGTTCTGTGGAAAGTTCGAGTTATTCAGGATCTGGGTTTTCGGCAAAGGGATTGAAATCCTGGGTATGGTTAAAGTTTATAAGGATGATAAAAAAACCTGGAAAGTTCTCTCGGAAGCAGCAAAAAAAATTAAAGCTACCAATTTAGATAATGGAGCATTGACCCCTTATTTAGTTATATTTCCGGAAGGCACAAGAACAAAGGATAAAGACTATAAAATGAACGAATTTAAACGCGGCTTGTTCAGCATCGCAGTAAAGCATAACCTGCCAATTATTCCGATCGCAACTTACGGCGGCCTGGATATCACCCCTAAAGGAACATGGAGTTTTAATAAAGGCACGATTTACGAAAAGGTTTTAGAACCTTTATATCCAGAAAATTACGAAGGTATCGGCGTTAAAGAAAAATCCATAAAACTTCAAAACGACACAAGAAAGAGGATAAATGACGGACTTAGCGAACTGATTAATAACTATGGTAATAGGTGAATATGATACCATTAACAGGTTGGCAGTATTAAGTTTATTAAGGTGTCTACCGCATTTTCCCTATCCGTCCAACCTATTGCCATTTTGTCTTTTAAAACACCTAAATACCTCGACACCCTCTTTTCTTATCTCATAATTACTACTAACCCTTTAGCCTATGTTTCCTCATCATGTTTTTGTTCATGCGTTGAAAACTTAATTTTTTGAACACTCAATTTACGATCAGTTACAAGCGTTAATACTCTCTCGTCCTTCCTCAATCTCCCTTCGCCTCTCCTCGCTCTTGGCATATTATTTTTTTTGGTATTTTGCAAGTTTATCTTTCAGGCTCGTTTCTGCCTTGCCAATCTGGTAGTAGTTGTCTGCCTGTATTTCACCACCTGATGTAATCAGAATATAGCTAAAACTGATTCGGTCAAGTGTTTCTACTCTTGCGCCATTAATTATGGTAAGGTTATCAAAATAGTGCTCGCCGATGTATGAATTACCTGATATGGTGACATCTGTCAAATTATTGAGTGTATTCTCTACAGTAATTGAAGTAACGTCATTAGATAATATTCGGAATACAGTTGCCGGAGTGGTCTCCTGGCTTGTATTTGGATTAAGGAAAATGCCAATCAGTCCATCCACATTCCACTTTCTTGTGGAATCAGTTAATGTATTAGCGGTTAAATCAGAAGACAACCCTGTACCTACTGACACAAGAGGGGTTGAATAAACCAATGAAGTACTGCCATTATTATCTACAATCAGGTCACCATAGGTCTGTATCGATGCTTTTAAGTAAATAGTCCCTGCGCCTCCGTCATTTGAGCTGCCAAGTCCTCCATAAGCAGTTATACTATTTATGTCAAAACCGGCTATATCATCATAATATACCGCTATACGGCCCCCTCCACCTCCATTGGTAGAACTATATGACCTTGTAGCCTTACCTCCGTTTGCCGCAATTGTCCCTGAACCATCACCGCGTATCGTGCCTACATTTATATATATTCCACCTCCACTGCCTCCTCCATTCCAATCTGAATCCTCGCCATCTCCACCATTAGATTTGATACTGCCATTACCGTTAAGGACTATCTCAGCGGCCGTTATCCTTACAAGACCTCCTCCGTTACCTCCGTAACCACCATTAGTATATGAGTTTCCCCCTCCACCACTTCCGAGCTCATTAGGGTTGTAAAAACTACCGTATACCCCATTTACATTATCAGTCCCGGTTTGACCACCCAGGCCACCATAACTTCCTCCACTTCTAACATAACTGCCTCCGGTAGTCGTATTTCCCAATGTTCTACCATAATAACTATAGTTGCCAGACCCATTGTAACCACCCAGATACCCCTTGCAACTCACGTCTATCGTACTGCCTGAATCTATGGCTAACGTTCCACCCACCCCTATTGTCGAACTATAAGCCTGTGTCATCGTTGCCGCTTCATGAGTTAATATTCCATTATTCTGCAAGGTAACATTGTTCCCTACTGACAGGTCGACTACTGACAATTCCCCATTATCAACGGTAAGATTATTAACCACCGTCATAACTTCTGCAAATATCAACGCTCCATCACCAACAACAACATTGTTTACTACCAACTCTCCCATGCATGAATCTCCAGCATCAAGGGTGAGCTTGTTGACAATCAGCTTGTCAATAGATATCGAACCCCCGCCAATGATAAGATCATCAAACGTAAACCCATTACCATCCTCTGATACCAAAGGGGTAGGCTTGCCTGTATTATTAGAGTTATTACCAATAAGCTGTTCTTTCTTATTGACCACATCTTTTAAGTAAATAGTTCCCGCACCCCCGTCATTTGAGCTGCCAAGTCCTCCATAAGCAGTTATACTATTTATGTCAAAACCGGCTATATCATCATAATATACCGCTATACGGCCCCCTCCACCTCCATTGGTAGAACTATATGACCTTGTAGCCTTACCTCCGTTTGCCGCAATTGTCCCTGAACCATCACCGCGTATCGTGCCTACATTTATATATATTCCACCTCCACTGCCTCCTCCATTCCAATCTGAATCCTCGCCATCTCCACCATTAGATTTGATACTGCCATTACCGTTAAGGACTATCTCAGCGGCCGTTATCCTTACAAGACCTCCTCCGTTGCCCCCGTAACCACCATTAGTATATGAGTTTCCCCCTCCACCACTTCCGAGCTCATTAGGGTTGTAAAAACTACCGTATACCCCATTTACACTATCAGACCCGGTTTGACCACCCAGGCCACCATAACTTCCTCCACTTCTAACATAGCTGCCTCCGGTAGTCGTATTTCCCAATGTTCTACCATAATAACTATAGTTGCCAGGCCCATTGTAACCACCCAGATACCCCTTGCCACTCACGTCTATTGTACTATCTGAGTCTATGGTTAATGTATCTGAAACAGTTATATCAAGAGAGTATTCTTCTGTTGTCGTTGTATCTGGATGGGTTAGTTTGGCATTATTGAGAAGTGTTATACTGTAAAACGTATGAGGACCTTCAACCGTCAAATTAGCGCCGTCTACTGTGAGGGCCTTGAAGTCCATGCTCCGGTTACCAGTGACTATTGTAGTATCTACCGTAATAGAAACAACATCCCTTTCTATAATAATCACGCCGGCGTCTGTCATTCCTCCTGGCACAGCAGGAATCGAAGGTGAATTTCCTCTATAAGGCCATCCACTAATGTTAGTAGATGCCGTTACCTGAATATTTCCCTGGACAGTTGGCACATCCGAAATTGAAAACGTGCCATCAGGCAGTGAGGTTGTTGAAAGATTGTTTACGGTTGTAACCGTAACTCCTCCCATTGGGCCCCCATTTATGTCAACTAAAGACCCTAATATGGTTGTCAAAGGATCAGGTATAACAGTGACAAACAGATCTGGTGACGCACCTGCATTATTAGCAAGATCTAATGCTGTCGCGCTAATGGTGACACCTGATATGCCTAAAGGCACCGTGTAATCAAACTCATATGGAGCAGATGTATCTGTAAAGACGACATTACCATCTATGATGAAACTTACCGAGGCAACTTGTACGTCGTCGGCAGCATCAGAAGCAACCTGAATCTTTGCCCCTTCTATTACATCAATACCAGCCAATGGAGAGGTAATACTGACAGTTGGCGGAACCCCTGCGATATCCTGGACCATTCTATATTGTCCAATATATAATCTTGTATCGCCGCTACTACCGTTTTCCATGATACCATTCGATGTTGTCAGGTACAGATAACGACTATCAGCATCTGTCCCCGTTCCATCATCATCTCGGAATTGAGCAAAATTAATGATAGCGGTGAAAACTGGATCATCCGGGATGCTAATGTTATAGGCTGGAACCGCATTGAAACTTAAGACATCAGCGCCGAATACAAGGCTATCAAATAATGCCGCATCCATCAGATAGTTACCCTCAACACTCTTTGCAATAGTTGGAGTTGTCGGATTACTGATATTTACCGCTTTGAGACCACCTGTATAATCTGAGACATACGCGATACTATTACGCAAAACCACATCTCTGGCATTACCATTTGTATCCACCGTGCCAATAATTCCGGCATTAGAGGGAGTAGTAATATCTATGACCTGCACACCGGCAGACCCGTCTGCCACAACTGCCAGGTTGCCTTCCGGATCTATATCTACACCTTTAGCAATATTCGAGGTAACAACTGTACCTTCTATTACAGGGTTGTTAGACACGGAAACATTGATTATCTGTAATCCGGCATTCCCATCGGCAACATACGCATAAATACCGGAGACCGCAACATCATAAGCATCACCCGGTGTATCAACCGAGCCTACCGTAACAGGATCTAGAGGATTGCTTATATCCATGATCTGTAACCCTGATACACCATCAGCAATATATGCAAGAGCACCGTCGACCTTCACATCATTTGCATTCCCGAGAGTATCTTCAGATGCTACAACTGCTGGATTAACTCGGTCCGATACATCTACAACCTGTAACCCTGTAGACCCTGCTGCAACATATGCATAATCACCGCCAACATCCACATTGTTTGCAAACCCGGAGATATCCACATAAGAGAGGGGTGTTGGCGAAAATGTCTCGACAGTAAATACAGCAGTATCAGAAAATCCGTTATTAGTAACCGTAATAACCGCTGTCCCATCTGTTCCCGCATAAACCAGACCGGCGGTGACACCGAAGTTGGCCACTACCAGATCGCTGGAACTGTAGTTGGTCCCAATACCTGTAGGAGTAAGGTCAATGGTATTACCATCGGTAAAGGTACCGGTAACTGTTAATTGTTTAGTCGATTCCCCCATTATGGTGTTAAAGGTCAACGCAAAATTTGACGGTGTGACTTTAATGAAATCCAGAGTAGCGGCGAGGTCAAAGCTACCGGCGTCATTAGGGTCGCTGGCAGATGACACCTCCAGTCCGTCCCAAATTCCATCACCATCCGAATCTCCCAGAAGAGGATTGGTGACATAGCCGTCATCACCCGCGACAATCTCTTCCCCATCAGAAATGCCGTCACCATCGGTATCGGCATTGTTCATACCTGTGCCAAGGTCAAACTCTTCCAGGTTGGTAAGGCCATCCTCGTCCATATCTTCCAGGGAATCAACAGGGTTATTCGGGTTAAGGCCGTTGGTCAGTTCGAAGTCGTCGGGCAAACCATCGCCATCCGAATCTCCCGATAACTGGACCGATAAGAAAATAGAGGACAATACCATCTCGTTTGAAGCGGAAATGATAATATTTCCGCTTGATATTGCGGTTACTAGGCCATTCGAATTTACTGTTGCAATCGCCTGGTTAGACACCGTATACGCAGTTCCCTGTCCACCCAAAGTGACGTCCTTGGTAGAACCATCCGGGTACATAGCCAGGACAGATATTCGAGTTGTTTCTCCAATAGCGCTAAGCACGCTTTTCTCAGAATTAATTGTAAGCGAGGTCGGCACCTGTTCGTAACTATTATTGAAGAACATCTCCTCAACCGAAATATTGCCGTTAGTCTGTATTGTTACATACTCACTCTGCCCGGAAACTGTTTTACCATCTTCCACACACGTAACCCGAACTCTAACCCGGCCCATATTGGATGGAACGTTATTCAATTGCCAGCTTCCGTCAGGTTTAACATTAACCGTACGATTCAGTACGGTAACAGTGCAATTCTCATTTAATTGAGCGGAGGCAATTGAAAACATAAAACACGGTAAGAGAGCGACCATCACAAAGCATCTTGCTACAACTAATACAACTGTTTTTGACATACCACTCAATCTTCCAAACTCCTTAAATCAAAAAAGCCTTAGTAACGAAGGATAATTAGATCTAATTATCCTTCGTTACTAAGGCTTTTTTTCTAATACTAGCTCTTTGTACACTCTCTGGTTTTTTAGCTCATATTCCTTTGGCTTATATTCCATAGTACATCCTTGTACACAAGAAAAATAATTTCTTTTAACTGAATAATACGGCACTCTCGATAATTATAATGGCAGATTAACGATTTATTTTATATTGTCAAGTTAATTTGAGTATAAGACATATATATTAAAAATGAATAAGTACGCTTTGGCGTATTTTGCATCTGAAGAGACTTGCTATGATTGAGTTGAATTATCAAGAATATGACCAACATTCGGGAACCGTAATATCTGTAAGGGGCAGTGTTGTAGATATACAATTTCTACACAAACTACCTCCTATAAATGGTGAACTGCGAGCGGGTAATAACGCCGTGGTTATTGAAGTCATGTCTCACTTAAGTCCCGACACTGTCAGGGGTATAGCATTAACATCTACAAGCGGGCTCTACAAAGGCACACCTGTTAAGAATACCGGCCATCCGCTGACTGTTCCTGTGGGAAGGCAATTGTTAGGTAGAATGCTTAATGTTTTTGGAGAAACTATTGACAAAAGAGACCCTATTGATGGAGCAGAAAAACGTTCTATACATCAACCCCCAGTTCCCTTAAATCACCGGACAACATCTTCGGAGATTTTTCTTAGCGGTATAAAGGCAATCGATGTGCTCTCTCCACTTGAAAGGGGTGGTAAATCCGGCCTCTTCGGTGGAGCAGGAGTTGGCAAAACTGTTCTTATTACAGAAATAATACATAATATGGTCGGCATGCATTCTGGTGTTAGTTTGTTTTGCGGTATCGGTGAAAGGTGCCGTGAAGCGGAAGAACTTTACCGTGAAATGCAGTCAGCCGGTGTTTTAGAAAACACCGTTATGGTATTCGGCCAAATGAATGAACCTCCGGGAGCACGATTTCGTGTTGGGCACTCTGCACTAACCATAGCGGAATATTTCAGGGATACCGAAAGACAGAATGTTCATCTCCTTATAGATAATATATTTCGTTTCATTCAGGCAGGCTCTGAGGTTTCAGGCATTATGGGACAAATTCCATCCCGCGTCGGTTACCAGCCGACGTTAGGAACAGAGCTTTCCGAGTTTGAAGAAAGGATTTGCAGTACAAAAACCGGTGCTATTACCTCTGTACAGGCAGTGTACGTGCCGGCAGATGATTTTACAGATCCTTCTGCTGTACATACGTTTACTCATCTTTCCTCTTCTCTCACGAAAGAGAGCAAGTGAAGGTTTTTATCCAGCAATAGACCCCCCTTAATTCTAATTCCGCAATGTTAATGCCACATATTGTAGGTAAAAGACATTACCGTATTGCCCAAGAAATCAAAAAAACACTTGCATTCTATGAAGATCTGAAGGTGATTTTACCTACAGAGATGCTCATTGAAGAAGAGGTTGTAAAAGTGATCGCTGAAGCAGAAGACGGTTCGTTTTGTCTGAAACCTAAACACGTGAATTTTGTGGCTACCCTTGTTCCGGGGCTTCTATCTTTTGAAACAACTGGCGGACGGGAACAGTTTCTCGCAGTAGATGAAGGAACTCTCGTAAAGTGCGGAGCAGAAGTACTCGTATCAACTGCGAATGCAGTCCAGGGACCAAACCTGGGCATGCTGAAAGAAACAGCAGAAAAACAGTTTATGATAATTGACGAAAAGCAAATAAATGCACGTTCAGCAGTGGCAAAGCTTGAAGCAAATCTCGTGCGCAAGTTTATTGAAATTGGACATGAGTAAGGAGGGTAATGACTGTTGACAGACCTGAGTAGGAAAATTGAAAAAAAAGAGGCCAGAAAAATAAAAGCACGGGCTGAGAAGGAAAAAGGTGTATGGTTTGGACTAGTAGGATGGTCTGTAGCGATTCCCACGTTACTATTTCTTGGAATTGGTATATGGATTGACACCAAAAACACCTTCAAAATACTCGTGGACTCTTATGTTTCTTATTATGGGTGTTATTACAGGATGTTTGAATGCCTGGTAATGCGTAAAGAAACAAAGTATGGGTGAATGAAATGGAGATAACATGGGATTTACTTCCGTATTTTATTATTTTGTAACGCCATTTATTGCAGGTATATTTGCGGGTTTGTTATTTCACATAGGACTTTGGTGGACAGTAAAGGCACTTTCTTCATCAAGAAAACCTGCCCTTCTGACTATTGGAAGTTATTATGTCAGAATGGGGATAACACTATTTATATTTTATCTTGTTATGAATAGCAGTTGGGTGCGTCTTACTGTTTGCCTGTTAGGGTTTCTTACGGTAAAGTACACAATGATGCGTATGCTGAAACCTGGAGAAAATGTTTCTTCGTTTGAATAAAATACCGAACTGAACACATGGTAAACAGTGATAAACGTTAATACAATACATAACTATAATAACTATTATGATCAGGCTTCTTGTCTGATTAGGTATAATTGATTGAAAATGTCGATTGAAAAGAGAGAGGATTAACTGATGAAAATCAGCCCTGACTCGATTATATTCCTGCAGCATGAACAGATCAAGCTTAATGCCACGATAGTCTTTACATGGGCAATCATAGCCTTATTGACAATCGGTTCGTGGGTAGTGACGAGAAGTCTCTCCACGGGAACAAGACTCTCACGTTGACAAAATATCCTTGAAATACTGATCACGTGGATTCAGGGACAGATACAAGCTATCAGTCAACGTGAAACATACCGATATCTGCCTTTTGTCGGCACTCTTTTTATATTTATAGCCGCTTCAAATTTATTAGCCATTGTTCCATGGTACAAGCCTCCTACTGGCTCATTGTCCACTACTGTGGCGCTTGCCGTTTGTGTTTTTGTTGCAACACCTCTGTTTGGCATTATGGAAGGTGGGTTAAGGAGGAAAAGGATTATGGACGTGCTTGGGTTAATAGGTATTGCTTCAATTTTCACCGCAGGTATTACTATAGCGATCGGTTCCATCGGTCCCGCGCTTGGAGAAGGCCTTGCAGTCTCTCAGGCTCTACACTCCATTGCACAGCAACCTGATGAGGCAAACACAATAACCAGAACACTATTTGTAGGACTGGCAATGGTTGAGTCTTCGGCAATTTACTGTTTTGTTGTGTCAATGATTCTGCTCTTTGCCAATCCATTCTGGAATTATTTTATTAATAAAGCGCTGGAAGCAGGTACCGGCAAACTGAAACGTTGAAAAAGGAAATTGAAATTGGATGATAAACAGGAGTTGAGTTCATGCCTGGATGACGTGTTTACCGCTTTTGATCATGTCGTCAAGACACATCATTACGAGCCAACGATTCATGAAACCGGCAAGGTAAAATTTGTAGGCAGGGGCATTCACGTATAGAAGGATTGCCGGGTGTTAAGTCCGAAGAGCTGATCATATTTCCCGGAAAGATTTTTGGCATGGTATTCAATCTTAATCCGAAAGAGGTTGGAGTCGTCATGCTTTCCAGAAGTGATGCTTTTACTGTAACCCGCATAGACAGGGTAATGGATGTGCCTGTGGGCGAAGCACTTCTGGGTCGTGTTGTTGACCCGACGGCAATACCACTTGATAATAGTGGTCAAATTAATACTTTCGAACGCAAACCGATAGAGCGTGAAGCCCCTGAAATCATGGAACGTGAACCAGTTACTGTACCTCTTCAGACAGGACTCAAGGTAGTTGACGCTCTTATACCAATCGGAAGGGGGCAGAGGGAACTTATCCTCGGTGACCGTCAGACCGGGAAGACAGCTATTGCCCTGGATACTATCATAAACCAGAAAGATAAGAACGTATTATGCGTGTATTGCGCAATCGGCCAGCGGAGTTCTTCTGTTGCAAAACTTATTGAGGATCTGCATAAGCATGATGCCATGAAATATACCATTGTTGTGTCAACATCCGGCGAAGATCCTCCGGGAATGAAGTATATAGCACCCTATTCAGCAACTACCATGGCGGAATATTTCATGGAAAAAGGGAGGGATGTGTTGATTGTATATGACGATTTGATAAACCATGCAATTGCATACAGGGAACCTTCTCTGCTCCTTAGACGTCCTCCCGGAAGAGAGGCGTTTCCGGGAGATATTTTTTATATCCATTCCCGACTTCTTGAACGTTCAACACATCTGAGAAAAGAGCTTGGGGGAGGCTCATTGACAGCCCTTCCCATTGTTGCTACAAAAGCACAGAATGTTGCAGCATATATTCCCACAAATATCATTTCGATAACCGATGGGCAGATCTACCTTTCACCTGACCGTTTCCAGAAGGGTATTTTACCTGCAGTTGATGTTGGCAAATCTGTATCCCGTGTGGGTGGAAAAACACAACTTCCTGTATACCGATCAATCGCTGGCAATTTAAGATTGTCTTATTCACAGTTTGAAGAACTTGAGAAATTTGCCCGTTTCCGCACAAGACTTGATGAAAAGACTCGAAAGATACTCGTTGAAAGAGGCCGCCGAGTTCGTGAGGTACTAAAACAGGATCAATACAAACCCTTGACAGTGACAGATCAAATTGCCGTACTCCTGTCAGTAACAGAAGGAATATAAAAAGATCGGAGGACCTTCGTGATATTGTAAAAACAATGCAGACGCTTTCGGCAGTAAATATTCACCATTTTGAACAGGCCGTAAAGTCGATAGGTGATTACTACCGATCTATTGAAATGGGATTTCAGGTTGTACTCAAAGGAGGAAAAGTCGCAGTACTGGATCAGAAGGAAGAAAGGAAAAACGGTCTCTACGCTATTGTATTTGGAACGGACCAGAGGCTTTGTGGAGGTTTTAATGAGCAGATTACCACCTATGCGCTTGAAAGAATTAATAGTTCGAATACAGTTGAAAACAATAATATTTTATGCATAGGGTTACGTACCCTTGCGTCACTTGAGGAGGGAAAACAAAACGGTGCAGAGGTCTTTCCCCTGCCAGGATCACTTGCAGGCGTAACTTCTATAGTTCAACAGGTAGTAATGGCAATTACCGATCTGCAGGAAGTGGGAAAAATAAATAGAGTTATGCTTTTTCACCATAAACTGTTATCACAGATTTCGTATAAGCCGCACCATATAACTCTTCTTCCTCTTGATCGGACATGGATAGATTCAGTCAGGCAAAAAAAATGGCCATGTCATTCACTGCCATCATTTACCATGGATAGAGATTCCCTTTTTTCAGCACTGTTTCGTCAGTATATGTTTGTTTCTATTTATCGAGCATTTGCTGAATCTATGGCATCCGAAAACGCTGCCCGTCTATTGTCCATGCAATCAGCTGAGAAAAATATTGAAGAGAGACTCGAACAGCTCAATGCTCTCTACCGCAACGAGCGCCAGAGTTCAATTACCAGCGAACTTCTGGATATTGTATCAGGCTTCGAAGCGTTGAGAACAGAAAAAGAATAAGGGCAGTAAATAAAATATGGAATTATCAAAAATGATCCGGCAGATGGATAATTTCATAAATGCAAGGTCAGGATGGCTGGGTCGGGATTATAAATTAAATAGTTAAAGCTAAACATCAATTCCCTGATGATATATACTCCACAATTGCGAATGCAATTCCTTCGGTACAAAATTAAACTTTTTATATGACCACATCGTTATACTGGATTGGATCAGTCCAAAAAAGGCTATGGCAGATGTTTTTGGATTAATTTTGCTATTTACCTTTTTTAACTGTACCGCTTTTGAAAGGATTTCTTCTATTCTACATAAATACTTTTCTACTGTTTTGGCAATCTTCTTTTTTATGGAAGGATCACTGAATTGCATCGCTCCCAGAATAACAACCAATGACGTCTTACGGCGATTTTTTGCCAGAGTGAGCTGGTTTAGCAGGATGTTATTGAGATATTGAATCGGGTCATTGTCTGCTGATTTATCAATAACGTCCATGAGTGTTTCTTCAATATTCTTTATTAATAGATTCAATATATCTCTTTTACTCTTGAAATGTCGGTAAATCGCCCCTTTGGTGGTTCCCATATGTATAGCTATTTCATTTATGGTAACGTCTTGAATACCTTTAGAGGAAATTATATTTCGAATAATATTTACAATCTGCTCCCTTCTGATCTCGGTAGATTTTCTCGTTTGCACCCAGCACCTCCTTTTCTAATAAATGGATATGAGTTTTTCTGATTACCGGCAATCAGCTACACATGCGTTTACATTAAATTTTTGTGACGAACCATACGTTTAATGATATCTATGAAAAAAGCTTTTATCGTAACAGGTATTAATTTAATCTGAAAAAGAGGATGAAGCGCCTGTATCAATATTTTTTTATATGAAGCGTCACCCGTAACCATATTCCAGAGGAGTGCGTTAAGGTGGTTTGCAATCCAGGAATCTTTTTTCCCTTTAACGTATGATAAACGTGCTTTCACCAGCCAATTACGCTTTGTAACGAAATCGCTGAGAATCAAAATCAGTGTGCCTAGTGCATTATCTGTCGCAAGCAATTTCCTGGCTGGTTTATAGTAATATTTTTGAAAATCTTTATTTGAAATGCCTTTCTCAAATGCTGAACGCGCAGCCAGTTGCGAAGTTATATAGGCTGATTCCAGGCCGTTCTTGTAAATCTTTGAAATGCTGGCATCACCTACAATAACAAACCTGTCAGTAAATGGTTTTTTTGCGTGTGAAAGTGTTATCTTTGGTATGCACATACAAAATTTATCAGGTAACTGCCAATCTTCAGGAAGTTTCTCTCTAACAGTTGGATGCTTTAAAAAATTAATAAGATCTTCCTTTTTCAAATCTCTATTTCCTGCCAGAATTATGGTAACATAGTCTCTTTTCGGTACTATTGAAGCGAATCTGAAGGGTTTTAATCCCAGCGCAAACACATACACACGGTTATTAAAAGACTTTTTTATAAACGTTTTACTTAATGGTATTTCCACTATACACGTTTTAATCGTTTTTGGCGGCAAGTAACCAAAATGTAAGTTTTCGACTGCCGTAACCATTCTGGAATTAACACCAAAAGCACCAACAACAAGATCTACACTCATTTCATTATAAGGTTTGCGTTTCCCATAGATTATGGTTGCTGTAGAGTCACGATCAGTTGGCAGTATTAGCTTCTGTACCGTTTCGTAGATTACATTTACGCCTTTATCTATGACGTGTTTTAACAGATAATCATCAAAACTGTAGCTTTGTGTATTGGGGCTGTAAAGAGGCCCATTACCTCGATAAACGGTTATAATCTTTCTGTTTGAACTTTGATTCGGTTTGTAGAGTTCAATACCAGATTCTTTCGTTTGAAAATAATAGCCTTTTATTTCCTGGTGTACGATATTTCCAGGTATGTCAATGCCGTCTCTGGTGAGCTTTGCATGGAGTGAACTGGCTATTACAGCGGCGCACATGTTGCAGCCTCTGGGGCCTTTCAGATTGAAATCTTTGCTCTCAAAGATTGTTATCTGTATCTTTATACCAGATTTCTTTGCATAATGTATGGCTTTATTTGCAAAAAGGCTTCCTGCGGGACCACCGCCAATTATAGCAATTTTTGAGTTGTTTTTTAAACGTAACGTGTTTTCTGTCATATTATTTCAATGTCTCTGCATTCACAACTATACAAATATTCGCTGGTTTTCCATGCTTCCTGGTGTTGACATTGAAAACCATCAGACCACCGAAGTTGAAACAAATATCCTCGGTATGCATCTTCCGAAGCAAATTGCTCCTCAAACTCCAGGATGTTTCTTGGGTAATTCTCCGTGATCCTTCATACTACATATTGGGACAGCTTCGGTCAAGTGCATACCCATAATCTTTTTTAAAGGAACAACTTCTTAATGATCTGTGTTATTTCATTATATAAATTCCCATTGATAAGTAAACGATCATTTACTTTATCTTGACAGATAAGTAAACAATAGTATACTTATGTCTGCTGTCTGGCAAAATGCATATAATTACAAAAACCGTAGAAAATAATTATAAATTCTATTCATTATTTATGCATACGATAAAGATGAAACGGGTATTTACCATACTTAGTGGGTAAAATGAGGAGAAAGTCAAATTATGTCAAAATTAGATACTGAATTGCAAGCCCCAAAAACAGGCATTGCGGGAATAAAGCAAAATTTCCAGAAAGACATTGTTTCCGGATTTCTGGTTTTCTTAATAGCGCTTCCATTATGCCTGGGGATTGCCATGGCTTGTGGATATCCGGCGATTGCAGGTATATTTTCCGCTATAATAGGGGCTGTATTTGCTTCCTTTATCAGTAACTCTGAACTAACAATTAAAGGGCCTGCTGCCGGCCTGATCGTGATTGCTATCGGTGCAATAACAGAATTTGGATTTACCGGAGGACAGGACCCTGCGGCAGATTTACACGCCTACCAGCTCGTTCTCGGGATTGGTGTTGCGGCGGGTTGTATCCAGATCATTTTTGGCCTGCTCCGTGTTGGATCTCTGGGTGAATTTTTTCCCCTGTCAGTAGTACACGGAATGCTCGCCGCAATAGGCATCATCATCATACTCAAACAATTTCCTATAGTGATGGGCGGCAATGCCGACGGAGAACCTTTTGAGTTACTCTTTTCAGTTCCCGCGAAGATAATACATATGAATCCGTGTATCGCGGCGATTGGAGCCGGAAGCCTGGCAATTATGTTCGGGATACCTCTGATCAAGAACAGCTATGTCAAGATGATACCTACCCCCATGCTTGTACTGTTGTTTGCTATACCGTTAGGGATATATTTTAACATTTCCCATGAACATGTTTACTCTTTTGAAGGACATGAATACAAAGTCGATGAAGAGTTTCTTGTCACTGTTCCGGGTAATATGTTTAAGGCAATGACCCATCCTGATTTTTCGTCATTATTAACTTTTTCAGGGTGGAAATGGGTAATCATGTTCGCCCTGATAGGCAGCCTGGAATCCCTACTCAGCGCCAAGGCGATTGACATCATAGATCCCTGGAAACGCAAAACCAACCTTGATCGTGACATGCTTGCCGTCGGAATCGCGAATACCGTCTGTGCGTTTGTTGGAGGCCTTCCTGTAATTTCTGAAATTGTACGCAGCAAGGCAAATATTGATAACGGTGCGCGTACCCGTTTTGCCAATTTATATCACGGGCTTTTTCTCCTTCTTTTTGTGGGATCTGTGCCTTTTTTGTTGCATCATATCCCACTCGCGGCCCTGGCGGCAATGCTCGTATACACAGGTTTTCAATTAACGGCACCCCGGGAGTATTTTCACGTCTACTCAATAGGAAGAATACAGTTATTTATATTTGTGGTTACCGTAATTGCCGTTCTTGCAACAGATCTGATTATCGGTATTGCTGTGGGGATAGGAATAAAGTTACTGATACATTATTTAAATGGGACACCGTTGCGTTCATTTTTCAAACTCTATCTTGATGTCGTTCAAATTAATGATGATACATGCACTATTAAGGTCGCTCAGTCGATTAACTTCAGTAACTGGCTCCCATTTAAAAGGCTGGTCGAAAAGGCAGGATTAGCTCAAAACAAAAACGTTGAAGTTGATTTGGCAGATACCGTAATGGTAGATCACAGTGTAATGAAAAAACTTCATGAGATGACAGATGAATTTAGACAGGAGGGGCTCAAGTTGGAAGTAATTGGATTAGACGATCACAAGCCGTTGTCTAGCCATCCACTTTGTATTCACAGGAGAGGCTTTGAGAAGATAAGACGTATAATTATATTTACGGATTCATGCCTTCAATCTCTGCTTGAACATGAATTGAACTATCATGGGGTAAGGGACTTTACTACCATTGTCTGCGGTGGCTACTTAGGCTCTTCAAAAAGAGATAGAGTGCGTATAGAAGTCCTGGCTCTGCCGGAGAAAGCTGAACATATTCTTGATCAACTCCGCAAAGAGATATTGCCGAAATTCGGAAAAAAATATAGAATAAGGACATTCGTCGAGAATGTAGCGGTTGTCATGCCGGATTACACTCATGTTAAGCGTTCTAATTCCTGGTTGCGGTTGGCTGAATTGCCGACAACTACAAAAAAATTACAACACCAATGAGCTATTTAGATTATTTTATATTCAAGCATACGATAAAGTTAAAGCAGGTATTTACCATGCTCCTAATATTTCTGTTTTACTCTTATGGGATATGGATACCCCAGGGAAAAGCAGAAAACGGCTCAATAACGAAGGATTTGGAACAGGTTCCTGTAAATAATAAAGAAGAGATACACGCTCTTCCAGTAGGGCAAAGAGGAATATCGTTAACGACATTAGATGATAGACCTTATCCGGATAGTGTTGAGGATAAAACTCCTTCTTCTGATGCTGTAGATGAGAAGAACCTTCAGGAGAATCCCTCTGCCAAAGAGGAGGATGAAAAGTTTGTTGCGGAGAAAGAAACCTCTTCTGCCGCGTCCCCGATAACGCCCCCCAAACTTGCTAACAATGAAGAGATGCCCTCTGTTGAGGAAGAAATGGATAATCATGCATCTGTTACAGATAACAAACAACAGGAGAATTCATTTGATGAGAAAAAGTCATCTTCTCTGGAAGAAGAGAGATCGTCAATCAGTCACCTGATAAACACCGAAGAGAAAGAATCTCAGGATAGAGAAGAGGACGATATCTCTTCCCCCTTTTCAGAATCTTTTCCGGTAACCGTTCATAAACAGAAAACAGTTTCTGAGTTTGGTATCGATGATAATGAAATTACAGGCGAGACGTCTCCTGAGAGTGAAGATAAACAAGGGGTTGTTGCCGATAAGGATATGCTTTCGGACGTTAAAGAAAAGAAAAACCCTTCTGCCTCATCCAGAGCAGAAATCCCCGCTCATTCTTTTGACGAAAGAGAGTCGTTGGCTCAAGAAGAAGAAGAGGAGTGGCAAACGTCTAAAGATTTTGGTGAGCAGCAGGTAATTACATCCGATGAGGAAACAGATTCGCAAGAACCGCCTAGAGAAATAACAACTTCGGAGATACAAGCGCTACCTGTAGAGCAAAGTGGAGTATCGTTAACGACTTTAGATGATAGTGAAATTACAGACGATACGTCTCCCGGCAGTGAAGATAAACAAGGGATTGTTTCAGATAAGGAATTGCTTTCTGACGTTAAAGAAAAGGAAACTCCTCCTATCACTTCTAAAATAAACGAATCTCCGGATTACAGAAAGTTGGATATTTCAATGCCACTGAATAGAGGTGCACAAGCAGCTGGTGAGGAAGGAGATACACAGGAAAAGGTTAGGAAAAAAACAGAAAGTGATGAGGTGAAGCCTGCTTGGGAAATCTGGCATACTGACCCAACCCAAAGTATCATTCTTGCGGTTGTTATAGCCCTTATTGCAGCAAAATTAGGTGGATGGATAGCGGGGGTGCTGGGGTTTCCTGGAGTTGTGGGAAAATTAATACTGGGAATGATCCTGGGAAATATTTATCTCCTTACCGGTTCCGATTATTTTGATTTTCTCAAGACAATGCCTTTTCTGATGATGTTATCTTACTTTGGAACATTGGTACTTCTTTTAACAGCCGGCCTTCACACAGATCTAAGGGCAATATTTCGTGTAGGCCCCTCTTCTGTTCTTGTGTGTTTAGGTGGCATGGTTGTTCCTGCCGGACTGGGACTTGTCGTAAGCCATTTCCTTCTCCCCGACAGCTCTACCGGCTCAAAGGTACTTTTAGCGATTATTCTTTGCAGTACAAGTACCGGGTTGTTATTTGCAATCTTAAATGAGTTAAAAATAATGAATACTATAGAGGGAAGAGTGATAACAGGCGCAACGATTCTTACTGAAATTATTGTAATATTAAGCTTTGGTATAGTTAGTGGGATTGTTGTTAAAGGCGGTGTCTCCCTGCTCGGTATATCAATCAGCTTTGGCATCGCAACTTTTTTGCTGATAACTGCGGTAATAATTATATTTAAGTACGGTGAGAGATTTGGTAATTTCCTGACAAACAGATTGACAGAGGGACTGAACATACCTATCATTGTAATTTTGTCTCTTTTAATGGCATTTATGTTCGGATCGATCGGGCTCCATACGGTAATAGGGGCATTTATTGCCGGTTTGTTTCTGCGCAATGTAAAGTTGAGAAACAGTGACGAAGACGAACACCGTAACGTTGAATCATTTATCAGGCCATTTTACGCGCTTCTCGTACCGATACTCTTCCTAAGAGTAGGGGCACAGGTAGATTTACAAAGTTTTTTAAATTTGAACGCTATACTTCTGGGTCTTAATATCACAGGTGCGGCTATCTTAGGAAAGCTGTTTTGCGGTATCTGCCCTATTGAGAAAGGTACAAATCGTCTTCTTATTGGTTTTGGAATGGCGATGAAGCTTGAGGGAACTCTGATTTTAGCTGGCATAGGGCGTGATGTTGGAATATTTAACGATACGGTCTTTTCTTCTATTATTATGTCGATCGTATTCACCTCAACGATCTGTCCTTTTCTTATGAAGAAGCTTCTGTTTAAAAAAAATAATACCAGTTCTGAAAGCATTTGTATTGATCCTGAAAAAACAGAATTAGTGAAGGCTCCTCTCAATAAGCGTATGCGACTTAAAATATTTGGTTATCTCATATAAGGGTTACTGATCTAAGTGTCACGTGCATTGTTGAAAAACAGAACCAGATCTATGGAGAGGGTATATCTGTTTCTCTATATTGGATCTGCATACGAATGGATAAACAGTTTGTGCCGTAATTGTATGCATACCGGAATAATGGAGTTACCAACTATTTAGCACTGAGTATTCATCGTTTGTGTAAAGATCCAAGGGTATTCTTTGTTGAAATTATATATGTTTCCTCCAATTAAATGGAGATTATGTTTCAACAATAAACAGACAACTCTTGCCTGGTCTTCCCGGTTTTTATCATGAAAAACATTGAAAACAAAAACATTGATGATCGTATAGAGGCAGCCCGGAAGAAAATAGTATTATCCTTAAGGCTCTTTTTCGCGCGGAAAACCAAACAATGTCTCAATCATCAACCATTCTCAGAACCCGTCACACTTGCTGGCATAGCGATAATCGTGGGTGTTGCCAGCGCAGCAGGAGTATGGCTTTTTAAACAGATGTTCAGTCTGCCATTTAGAACGGTATTTGGCGGATTTAACATCCCTGTTGAACTCTTGCATCATAATTGGATAGTCATTCTTCTACCTGTTCTTGGCGGTATCAGTGTGGGATTAATCGCACAATTTATTATCGGCAAAGAGCGATATCCCGGAATATCAGGGGTCATGGAAGCAGCGGCATTAAATGGAGGACGGCTGGAGTGCAGGAAAATGCCGGTAAAAACAGTTGCCTCTGCCTTGTCAATCGGCTCCGGGGCGTCAGTTGGCCATGGGGACCCATCTGTACAAATTGGAGCGACACTGGGCTCAATGTCTGGACAATTAATGCGGCTTTCTGATGAACGTGTGCGTTCGCTTGCTGCCGCGGGTGTAGCAGCGGGTATTGCCGCCAGTTTCAATGCGCCCATTGCCGGTCTTTTTTTCGCTTTGGAAATTATCATAGGTAAATTGAACGTTAACGCGTTTGGTATTGTCGCTCTGGCATCAGTAATATCTTCTGCAGTTACGCAAGCGATATCGGGTAATCAGCCTGCATTTCAGATTCCGGCTTATGAATTGAACTCACTATATGAACTGCCGTTTTATCTGGGGCTAGGCTTACTGGCCGGACCTTGTGCTGCATTCTATGTTTACCTACATCATTTTACCCGGGCTATGTTCGATAAATGGCATATCCCCCGATGGATCAAACCAGGAATTGCGGGCCTGGCAGTCGGGATCTCCGGATTTTTTTTACCACAAATCTTTGGTACCGGTTATGTAACCATTGAAGATATTTTAAACGGTAAGTCATTTTCTGTTTCATTATTGCTTTTTCTGGTTTTTGCAAAACTAGCGCTAACTCCTGTTTGCATTGGCAGCGGCTTTTACGGCGGAGTGTTCACCCCCGCTCTTTTTTCTGGTGCTGCGCTTGGCGGAGCATATGGGCTTGTTATTCAACAGTTTTTTCCATTTCTCGATATTTCCCCGCCAGCGTTTGCAATGGTAGGGATGGCTGCTGTTCTGGCAGGAACAATCCATGCGCCAATAACGTCTTTCATCCTGCTCTTTGAAATGGTTCACGACTATCGAATTATTCTACCATTGATGTTTGCAGTAAATGCCAGTTTATTCCTGTCATGGCATTTACAAAAAGACTCGGTTTACACTCTGGGGCTAACACGCAGAGGTATACGTCTGAAACAGGGACGGGATATTGACATCCTGGACACAATCACCGTAGGGGAAGTTATGGTTACGGATGTTGTTCCCCTGCAAGAATCAGATTCGTTAGAAACAACAATAGATTTATTTATACGAACACGGAACAGCGGTTTGCCTGTAGTAAATAACACAGATGAATTAATCGGTATTCTTACCGCGCAAGACATTGATCGCGCCAGCAATGAGGAGAATAAAGCGGTTTCTACCGTCGGCGAGTTCTGTACGCGAGACCTGCTTCTTGCCTATCCCGATGAGACGATAGCGGAAGCGCTGCAGCGTATCGAAATACGCAACATTGGCCAATTACCCGTTGTATCACGCAATAATCCAAACCGTTTAGTCGGTTTATTGCGCGACACTGACATTGGACGGGCTTATGATCTGGCATTGACCCGCCGTAAGAAAATCCGATATTATCCTCCAGCATCCTAGGGAGGCAAAATAACCAAACATCTTTATCTGGTATCAAGAGGCCAGTTATAGAGTTTGGTGTGTGAGATTAAAAAGGGGCAATCTTTATTGCAAATGATGCGAAAAAAATTACAAAAACATGTCCTCATGCAAATAGGGAAAGAATTTTTTATAGAGTAATACTTTAATAGAAGGCTGGCATGAAATACAAAAAATTAACAGATCAAATTAAAATACCTGCAATAGGCCTCGGTACGTGGCGTATAGGAGGAAATGTTGAAGCAGATACCACCCAGAATAAAGAGCATATTTCTGCAATAAAAACTGCAATCAAGTTGGAAATAACTCTTATTGATACCGCAGAATCATATGCAAAAGGTCATGCAGAAGAATTGGTTGGCAATGCAATTCAGGGTTTTGATCGAAGCGGCTTATTTATTATTTCTAAAGTTTCTCCTGAACACCTGAAACATAATGATCTCATTGAATCTGCCAGAATGAGTTTGAAAAGGTTAAAGACCGATTACATTGATTTGTATCTGATTCATTCGCCTAATCCGGAGATTCAAATCCAGGAAACCATGCGGGCTTTGGATCATTTGATTGAACTAAAACTCATTCGTTTTATCGGTGTGAGTAATTTTTCTGTTGAACAGATAAAAGAAGCACAGAGATACACAAAAAACAAAATTGTCGCTAACCAGGTTGAATACAACCTGCTTACCAGAAATAGCGGTCATGTTACCAATGATATGGAATCTCGGATAATTCCCTATTGTCAGAAAAATAATATTCTCGTTATTGCATGGAGGCCTCTTGCAAAAGGTGAGCTGGCAAGGCCCGGGTTTAAACTCCTGGATGAATTAGCCAAAAAATACAATAAAACTCAGGCCCAAATTTCCCTGAATTGGCTGATTTCGAAAAAAGGGATTGTTGCCGTAACGAAATCATCAAAAACCGGCCACCTGAAAGAGAATCTTGATGCAATGGGTTGGAGCTTAAAACTAGAGGATGTTGATAGATTGAATAATGAATATATATTGGCATGAAAAGGAATTGAGGAATTAAAAGATAAGAATGATCTCTTACAGCAGTTGAACGATTCAGAAAACAAAAAGAATGAGGAGATGCTAACGTAGCTCCTTATAGATTCGTTGAATTCTTTCTTTATCAAGTTGCTAACTCATCAAGTACATCTGAAAACAGATCAGCAGATGACGACTTCATAATGCCTTCGGATGACAAGATAAAAGTATCTTTTATTTCAACATAATTTCTAAATTCAGATAAGATAGATCTGAAATACGTGTCGTACTCGGTTAAATTTTTAAATGCGTATTTTATTATGTGTGTTACATCAGTTTTTTGTATTGAATAAGATCTAATCGCATTTTTTGGTTTAATAACTTTATCTAATTCATTGTTTTTGAACCGATTAAATGCGCTTGGTAATATTTTAATCAAGGCAACTGCATGTATACCTAATCCCAGTTTTTCATAGTCTAAATGCATTTCACAACTTCTTATAAGATCCTTTTCATTGAGATGGTTTCTTATCTTGCCTACTCCCTGTGCTGTTAATTTAAGCTTATTTGCAATATCACTGTTGGTACTTAAAGGGTCTTTTACCAGCAGTTTAAGTACGCCCTTTTCATTCTTCGTTAGTTTCATAATTATGGAATAAAGCTTTATTCATCTAAAAATAATTTCATTTTGAAACCATAATAAAATCATGTTTCCTTTTTGTACAAAACTAGCGAATTAAATACCATTCTCAAAAGTAATTAAACCTGTTTATGTTAAAAAATGCTTATGGCAACTTTTGTTTAAGAAGTTGGTATCTGCCAGAACACATTTAAGTCTATATAAAATAATACTTTAAAAAAATATAGTAGAAAGGCTGGTTTGAAATGTACCGTATGAAATTATTATGGAATTATATTTTTTATTCTGCTGGCAAAAATAATTTGTTCTTAAATTTTTAAGATAGTTGGCAGATATCTACCAATGATTAGGTTTTCCTGGCACTTTTAAGAAGATTTTATTGCTTTATATGGTCTTTCTTTGTAGTTAGTAGCCTGCTTAATACAAAGTTTAATTCTATAATATATAAGTTTGTTACTAAAACAAGCTTAATGCTGATTTTTGTTTCATTCATAGCCACAAGAAATAAATTTTTACAATTGGAAACAAAATTGTATTAATTGGTGTAATATAGTAACAAGGGGTAAATAAGTCAAAAAAATATAACGCTTATACTCGATATATATACTGAATGAAAAATATTAGCTTTAAAAAATCAGAATATACATTGGATATACATTTTTAGCTAATTGTAGAGCAATTGATAAAAGAAAAGTTGATTTGATATTGTTAAGTAGCTGATACCAATTATTGCCCGGCATAAGAAATGTTTTTGTACGGAAATTACCTCTCACATGTTAGGTGGAAGATCCCTGGATCCATTGCGAGTAATAATCTTGATTAAGATACACCCTTCTCCGATCAAGAGATATTGAAGAATGGCATATCCTGAAATTTTGTACATAACATGGAGATGTGCCGGGCCATTTTAATAGTTGGTATTACAATATGGAGAACAAAACATGAATGAGGACAAAAGCACAAAGGGATTCTGGATCATATTCGCTATGATTTTGATACTTCTACCACTTTTTATGTTTTCTCGTGAAGCAAAAAGAAAAAGAGATAAGAAAGCAAAAGAAGAGATTGTTCGCCAGAAAGAAAATGCATCAGAACTAATTCCTATTGATAAAGACGAAGGAATGAATATTGTTGAAGAAAAAGATGATGACAATGAGTCACTTTATACCAGTGCGTCAAAATTCAGGATGCATATGAAATCTCTCAGTGACTATGATGATGAGTTGGCAATTTCAATCGAAAGGCAAAGTTGGGATGATATCGGCAAGTACGCAATGCTTCTTAAGAATACTTCCCCACTGCTCTTTACCGGTAAGGGCAAAACAGAACTACCAAAAGAATTCGTTATGCTGGATGCCTTATTCCATTTTCAGTCACTTGCGGTGGCAGAAGCGTCACAATCAAGAGAAATGGTGAAGATGAATATAGAATACGAGAAATTACAAAAAACATGCGATGATTGCCATGAACGGTTTAAAGAAAAAGGGTGATGTACGAGAATAGACACTCTATAAGTCCTCATCCATTACTGTGCTGGGGTTGTTTATTTGATAATGAATATTAATGATTATAGAAAGGTGAATTAAATTGATGATGAGCCGTACCGCTTACGCTATTATGATTGTTTTTTTATTGTTTATACAACAGGTTATTTCCGGTTGTTCGACAACAGTGACAAAAAGTTTACAAAAGGATAATATGCATAAGACAGAAGTGGACTTGGTTAGCAGGAATCTCTACCAGAGTAAATGTGTTCTATGCCACGAACTGCCGAAAATTAATGAATATACCTCAGATGAGTGGACAAGCATTATTGACTACACACACGATACAAAGGCTGCAAGAAAGTTTATAACGATAGAAGAGGCGGAAAAGATAAAGAGTTATCTTAAAAGCATGTAACAGACAGCATAACGAGTTTTTTATACCCACAGGCTGACAATGCCATAAGGGTTCATTCAGTTGGCAGAGAAATGAGGATTTAGTTACAAGTATAATAAAAAAACGACCAGAATAATTAAGAGGTTGAACCGATGAGTAACATGTTTGCGAAGAAACCAAATATAGAAGAGATGATAATGGAAATAGTTGAAAAACAAATGTCTGTGAACAGGGAACGTATTACTCATGAAACAGCATTTATAAATGATCTGGGAGCTGATTCACTTGATTTAGCGGAGCTTCATATGGAAATTGAGGTCGCATTTGATTTGGAAATATCAAACGAAGATGCTGAAATGATACTTACTTTTGGTGATGCGGTTGATTACATTAATGAACATACATAGAGATGAAGCAAGGAAGAACATTATAAGTGTTAAATGTCGTAATCTTTCAGTGTGTGAACAAATGGGTAAACCTGGTGCCGCGGTACATATTTCATAGATTAACCTGTTGCTGGTTGAGTTTTTCAAAATATTTATCACTTCGTTTGCTATAAATTTAAATGATAACTTTTTGGAGGTAATACAATAAATGGCTAAGATTGAAAGAGGAACAATAAAGCATGGGATTTTTTCTCATCTCAAACAAGACATTCCGGCAAGTATTGTAGTACTGTTTGTAGCACTGCCGCTTTGTCTCGGAATCTCATTGGCAAGTGGAGCGCCTCTGTTCTCAGGTCTTATTGCCGGAATAATTGGTGGTATAGTTGTGGGGTCTATAAGCGACTCCGCCCATGGAGTCAGCGGCCCGGCGGCAGGCCTGGCTGTAGTTGTGTTTGAAGCGCTGCATTCAATGTCTTTCGAGATATTTTTACTTGCCGTTGTCATAGGGGGAGCGCTGCAAATAATACTGGGTTTATCTAGAGCAGGAATTATCGGATATTTTTTCCCCTCTGCGGCTATAAAAGGGATGCTCTCCGGTATCGGTATCATCATCATCCTGAAACAGATACCTCACGCGTTTGGATATGATAAGGAGTGGATGGGTAATGATGCTTTTGTCCAATTGGGCGGTGAAAACACGTTTACATTAATTGGAAAAGTTCTTCTTGGACATATAACACCTGGAGCAGTATTAATTGCTGCTATTTCAGTAGCGATTTTGTTGTTATGGGAATTGTATCTGACAAAAAAATATCAAAATGTGTTTAAATTAATACAAGGACCAATCGTCGTAGTAGCGGCTGCTATCTGTTGTCAGTTGATAACAAAAAATTACTTTCCTCAATTTACTTTAGGTTCAGAGAACCTGGTAAGTGTGCCGGTTGCCGGCAGTTTATCATCATTCTTTGGCCTGTTTACCTTTCCTGATTTCAGCCAGTTAGGCAATAAGGCCGTTTATATTTTAGCTGTCACAATTGCGATTGTTGCCAGTTTAGAAACACTTTTGTGTGTGGAGGCGACTGATAAACTGGATACCCACAAGAGAGTTACGTCAACCAACCGGGAGTTGTTTGCCCAAGGTGCCGGAAACATGCTTTCAGGAATGATTGGCGGGTTGCCAATTACACAGGTAATCGTTCGAAGCTCTGCCAATATGCAAGCCGGTTCAAGAACGAAACTATCTACCATTCTTCATGGGATTTTTCTGTTGATATGTGTAGCGCTACTTCCAAGTGTACTTAATCTTATACCCTTATCCGCTCTTGCATGCATTTTAATAATGGTCGGATATAAACTATCTAAGCCCAGTATATTTGTAGAGACATATAGACTGGGATGGGATCAATTTCTGCCGTTTATCGTCACTATTCTTGGGATTGTATTTGTTGATCTACTCGTGGGGCTTGGACTTGGGTGTTCAGTAGGCGCTGTTGTTGTCTTAATCCGTAACTACAAAAATTCTCATTTCTTACATATACACCCAGGTGAAGGAGAAAAGCAGTTAATAATTACCATGGCTGAAGATGTCAACTTTCTCAATAAAGGGGCAATTATAAAAGAACTGGCCAGAATACCTAAAGAGACAGATCTGACCATCGATATGAGCAAATGCTATAGCATTGATTATGATGTTAGAGAAGTCGTAGAAGATTTCATTAAATCAGCAACCGATAGAGGTATTAATGTAAGACTGAAACCGCCATTGGTGAAAACTTATGGTAAAGAAGATATCTATTCTGAAAACTTGATAAATGGATATTAGCTCTACCAGTCAATAAGAAAGCACAGCCGGTATAAAGATCGTTTGAAATGTTGTGAGAAAAAAAATTCACGTTTTGTACAAAACTTAATACCGAACAGAAGCTTCAGTCGCATTTTTTAAATGGTGAGAAGTGTTATTTTCGAAAACTAAATAGGAGAATTTTCATATGAAAGTATTAAAGCATCTTTTTGATAACAACAGGAGCTGGGCAGAAAAAATAATAGAAACCGATCCTGATTTTTTCTCAACGCTTTCTAAACAACAAAAACCTGACTACTTATGGATTGGTTGCTCTGACAGCCGTGTACCCGCAAACCAAGTTATTGACTTGTTACCCGGTGAAATCTTTGTACACCGTAATATTGCTAATCTCGTAATACATACCGACCTGAGCTGTTTATCAGTTATTCAATTTGCTGTTGATGTATTAAAGGTAAAACATATTATAGTTTGTGGTCATTACGGTTGTGGAGGCATTAAAGCCGCTATGGATAATAACCAACATGGGCTGATCGATAATTGGCTACGGCACGTTAAAGATGTGTACCGCATTCATGAAGACAAATTTGACTTATATCTAAGTGATAACGAGAAACATCAACTGCTATGTGAACTTAATGTAGTTGAGCAGGTAAACAATATATGTCACACAACAATTGTTCAGAATGCGTGGGACGCTGGACAGGAGTTGACAGTTCATGGCTGGGTGTACAACCTTGAAATTGGTCTATTAAAGGATTTGAATGCTTGCATCTCCAGTAAAGAAGAAGAGAGAAACAAGTTTCACACAAAGGAAATTATTGATTCCTTTAAATAAATCAATATTGTTTTTTCCTGATTTAATGTATATGAATTTCATTGTTGATAACACTTCGGCTCCCCGGCCGGTACGGCCGGGGAGCCGAAGGATAGTATTTCGTCGCGGAACAACTTAACTTCACCAATAGTCTCTGTAAATGAGCCAAAAACGAAACAGGTTACCGATCTGATTATTATTTCAACACATCATAGAACTATTTAAAGAATAACCGGTTTGAGAGAATTTAAAGATTTCAAATATTATCGAGTATTAATTTTAAGTTGCGAATTTTAAACCTGTCAGGATTATCTGGAATTGAATACGATAAAAAAAATAATTTAAATCAATTTCTTATTATCATCATGATGGGGTTAGTATCGATGCTCTCAGCAGAGGCGGATGACAAACACCCCAGTTATAATCTCTTCCGTTACAATGAAGACTGGTCGGAACTTGCCCACAAAGAGCAACTCAAATCAACTGATTTTTTTGACCCTGTTAAATATATTCCTTTAAACCAAAGTGGCTCGAACTGGCTGAGTTTTGGCTTTGAAGAACGGGTTCGGGTAGAAAAATGGAGCGATTTCCAGTTTGACCCTTCGGGGACGAAAGATAATCAAGATGCCTTTGTTCTCAATCGTATTCGTACAAATGTTGATTTGCACCTGGGACCCAATTTGCGCCTGTTTGCAGAATTAAAAAGCGCGATCGAAGGCTTTCGAAGTTTGCCCAGTAACAGGCGAAGGCAAGACAGAGACACGATCGATCTACAGAATCTCTTTGCGGACTTCACCTCACCCTTAGGGGCAGTTTTATCCGGTGACAATCGGATTGTCCTGCGTGTCGGTCGTCAGGAAATGGCGCGTGGTAGTGAGCGGTTTATTGGCAGCAGAAATTTCGCCAATGTACGTCAATCCTTTGATGGGATTAACGCAATGCTGTATGCGGGTGGATGGAGGTTTTCAGCCTTCGGGCTTCGCATTGTCAGAGACTTGTCTCTTGGAGAAGTCAAACCCGATTCTTTCAATAATTTTAACCTACCCGACAGCAATTCGGGATTCTTTGGAATTTATGGTGAGGGTTTCGTTCCCTCCTTGCTAAGTAATGCGATCGGTTTCGGCCCTATGGGCCTCGATCTATACGTGCTTAGAAGAGATGATGATCAGGTTTTTAACGGAACTGGCGGAAATTCTGACCGTTATGCTGTTGGCGGACGCCTTCACGGCAAATTTCCCATGGCTTCGTTTGGTTATGAGATTGAAGGGGCGTATGAGTTTGGCAATATACACCGGCAGGGCCAGGACGCGGATATCAACGCCAGTATGTTTACCGTCGCGCTGAACTATCAACCAACGCAGAGAACTCCCCTCGCGGTTGGCCCGGTTGACCTCAAAATGATTCAGATTGGTTTTGACTATGCGAGCGGTGATAACAACCCGGGAGGTGATGTTCAGACATTTGACCCTATGTTTCAGACTCGTCATAAATTTTTTGGATTTATGGATTTCATTGGCCGCTTCAATATTATGGACCTGCGCCCCCGCATCGATTTTAGCATTGGAAAACGCACGACTTTCCGCATTGATCAGCATATATTTTGGCGCAGTGAAAAACAGGATGCGCTCTATAGCGTATCCGGCGGCGTGATCGCCCCTGGAAGGACGGGAAGCAACAGGTATGTGGGCACGGAAACGGATCTGACTTTAAAGCATCGGCTTAATCGTCATACTGACATTGAAACGGGATTTAGCCACTTCTATACAGGTGATTTTCTGGACAATGCCGCACTCAGTGAAGATTCCGATTGGTTCTACTTGATGATGACTTACACTTTTTAACCCATTTGTTGGCGTGAAGCGCCAATGAATAGAGGCGTCTTAAACGACCCCGCAGCCTTAGTTGAAAAAATGATTTGCAGCATTTAACTCGTGTCATGCCCGAGTACGTTTTGCGGCGACAGTGCGTTCAGGATGATTAAAGGAGAGGGGAAATAGACGATGGTTTAATCCTGAAACGAATGAGTTGAAGTCATTCATATTTCTGCTTTTTTTAAATAGCAACCCCCACCTCTGCTTTGGAATTTTATCACAAGTATTAAGAGTCAGTTAAATTGTATTGTTGGTTTATTTTTTGAAAAAATTTGAGAGGATTGAAATGAAACAATCATTGATAGCAGTAATAATTATTATAGCGGTTACTATATCCATTACTTCCTGTAAAAAGCCAGAGGAAGTGAATGTTAAGAGCGTTGAGAGCGGACAAAATGAATATCTTACAGATTTCAGATTAGTCAAGGAAATGAAAAAAGCTGCCATGGCAATGAAGAGGTTAAGCCGGGGGGTAAAAGATAATGATTGGATGGAAATAGATATATGGACACATGAAATTAAAGAAGGTATCGGCGATAAGTGTGTGGAGCTTTATAGGGCTGAAAACAATGATGTTCCAAGTGAATTCGTAGCTTCGCGTGATAAATTTGCCAAAGCGGTAGACAATCTAATACTTTGCAGCAAAAATCATGACGACAGTAATTCACAACGAGATTATGATATGCTGAAAGAGTCTTGTGATGAATGCCATGAGATATTTAAAAAGGAATTAGAAGGTGAATTGAAAGTTAATAAAATAACAAACACTTCTCCAAAAACATGACCGAATGCTACTGATCAAAATTGAGAAAACAGAAACACGATTATACGATGAATGATGAATGATGTAGAAAATAATTTAAAGGAAAGGATAAATGGATGGAAACCACTGTGAATTCTGATTCGGAACTGAAGCAAGAGACTCTTCAGCGCAAAAAACAATCTGGCTATCGTTGTCTCGGAAAACAGAGAGACGGAAACTATTCACTGTGCGTTGGTGTCCCGACAGCCTGTTTTTCAGCAGCGCAATTTCGCAAAATCTCAGACATTATTGAGAAATTTGCTTCCGTTGGACATTTCTCAACAGCTCAAAGCCTGATTATCGTTGGAATTCCGGAACACAAGTACTACGAGGCCAAGCGGGCAGTTCTTGATGCAGGCTTTGAAATTCGTTCCATCGGCAAAGACGTTCGTCAGGTAAAGAGTTGCACGGGAGCGGATTTTTCACCATTTGGACTTCAGCGTACGATGCCATTGGCAACCGAATTGGAAAAAATGTTTCGCGGCCTTCCCACGCCAATGAAGTTCAAAACTAGTGTTTCCGGTTGCCCAAACTGTTGCGCAAACACCAAGTTGAACGACTTTGGTATTCATGGAACGGTTGATGGGTGGAAGATTTTCGTTGGTGGTAAGATGGGCGCATCTCCTGTAATTGCGGAGGAACTTGCTTCGAGAGTACAGCCTGATGATGTGCCGAAGTACCTTGCGGCGGTACTGAGAGTTTACAACAAGGAGGCTCAACCAAATGAGAGGATCGCGAAGACTATATCCCGTCTAGGCTTTGAGACATTCAAGGCAAACGTTCTGTCAATGCTTAACACCCCATTCGACGATCTGATAAAGAGCGCGAAGGATGCTTACGAAAAAGCCGAGGCTTGCAATTGTATAGGTTAATTGGAGAACCGAAAGTAGAAAACTCATCTTTAAAATCTTCACCGCCGTGAATAACGGGTTATCGGGCAATGGCCCTGGAAGGAGAAGATAGGGAGAAAGCGACAGAATACCTGGAAAGCAAAGGAGTTGAGATAACCTGGGGCCCCCATTGGATTTGGGAAATTCAGTGAGGGCAGAGTTTAAAGACATTGACGGATTTGATATTGAACTGAGACAGTGGAAATAAAAGAAAGGGTTTCTATCTCGTTAAATGCATTCGTGCGTATTTTTAAGATCAGAATTGACCTTTATTGTTTATGATTATACTTTTCTTCCAATTTCTTTATGTAGATCAACCCTGGTTGTCCAGGTCCCAACCACCACCCAACGCCTTATATAATGAGATAAGATTCTTGCTTACCCTGGCTTCGCTAATGGAAAGCTGATCCTGAAAGGTAAATAAAGTTCGTTCCGCATCCAGGAGATTATTAAAATCAGTTAATCCGTTTGTGTACTGAATCTTTGCCAGCTTTACTGTCTTTTCCGCAGCTTTGACTGTTTTCTGGAGAGTATCTCTTCTGTTCATTTCACGGGAATATGAGATAACAGCGCTTTCAACTTCTTCCAGGGCGGAAAGAACTGTATTGTGGAAACGATAGAGTGCCTGTTTTTCCCGCTCGTTTTGAGCCTTGATGTTATTTCTGATTTGACCGGAAGAAAATATGCGCCATGTCACTGACGGGCCAACTCCAAAGGTCTGACTCCCTGGTTTAAACACATCTCCTCCATTAGACGCGCTAAATCCAAAGGAATTTTTGAGAAAGAACTTAGGATAGAGATCAGATTCAGCTACTCCTATACGGGCTGTTTCCGCTGCTAAAGCCCGCTCAGCCATACGGATATCAGGTCTTCTTCGTAAAAGTGCGGCAGGCAGGCCGATCGCAACTTCTTTTGGCGGTACCGGAATTGAACCTATTCCGGTTAATCGGATATTGAGCGCGCCCGGTTGTTTTCCCGTCAAGACGGCTATTCGATTTAACGCATGATTCAGTTGTTCTTCAAGAACAGGAATTTGTGCGCGTGTGTTTTCCAGATTTGTTTCAGCTTGCGCGGTATCTAGTTCATCCGTAAGCCCCGAATCAAAACGTGCCTTTGTCAATTTCAAGGTTTCTTCCTGAGTTTTGACATTGGCTTTGGCAATCCCTAAACGGTTCTGAGTGTTTCTTAACTCTATATAATTTACCGCAAGCTCCGAAAGCAGGGTTACCATAATATCGTGCAGCTCGGCATGGATTTCGTCCACTTCTGCAGTGGCTGCTTCAACCGAACGTCTTACGCCTCCAAATATATCAAGTTCCCACGCGGAATCGAATCCGGTAGAATAGATTTCCATGGGAATCGTTTGTCTCTTGTTAAAAGAGACATTCTTAATGCCTGTATCAGTAGTCTCTGAATTTCTGGTTTTTGAGTACGACCCTAACGCATCAATTAACGGAAACAGATTAGCGTTGGCGACAGCACGCCGGGCTCGTGCCTCTCTTACTCTGGCAACCGCGATTTTTATATCGTAATTTCCGTCAACCGCCTCTCTTATCAATTTATTTAGTTGCGTGTCTTCAAAACTTGTCCACCAATGTTTCAGCTCAGATGGCTTTGAGACCAATCCACGTTCCAGGCCGGTCTGCCAATCCTCACTCACCATTGTACGAGGTTGAATGTAATTTTTCCCAACCGCACAGCCGCTGAAAGTGAATATGAGCAGCAATGCCCCTGTGACATGTTGAAAACGTGTTACAGATCTCATTTTATCTTTCAGATCAAACATCAGGCCTAATAAAATTGGAATAAGAATCAATGTGAATATAGTGGAAATAAACAACCCCCCCACCACAACCGCGCCCAATCCGCGGTAAAGTTCTGAACCGGAACCAGGCATTAACACCAATGGCAGCATACCACCCACCGAGGTTGACATACTCATGAAGATAGGACGGACACGGCTTTCAACCGCCATTGAAATTGCTTTGCGTGGTTCCAGTTTCTTGTCATATTGCAAAAAGTTCAATGTTTGAGCGACAATTAAAATCGCATTGTTAACAACCACACCCGCCAGAATGACGAATCCGATAATAGTAAGAACGTCCATGTTTTGTACAGGCATGTAACGGTCAACTTCACTCCAGTAATGAACTAATGATAAGCCCAGAAATCCACCAAAAGTGGCTAACGGAACACTGAACATGATCACAAATGGATATATCCAGCTCTGGAATAAAATACACATGAGCAAGTATACAATCATAACGGCGAGGAATAACGCGCTTGACAGCATTCCTGATGCGCTTCCGTCTCCAAGCAACGCCTCCTTCACTTCGGTCAACTTGCTTGCGGCACCTGCCAATTGAATCTCTACACCGGGCAGAATTGCATTTGCCTTCTTTAGTTCAGCCACCTTCTGGTTTATCCCGTTGATTGCCTTCTGAAGCGGCATGCCTTTCGGTGGAGTAAATTCGAGCGTTACGGCTCTCTGGCGGTCTACTCGTTTAATTTGTTCAGGTGCTCTTCTCCACTTAAAATCTGATATCGTGTCCAGGTCCAGAATAACCCCGTCAGAAGTAGTCATTTTCGCGTCACCAAGATTTGTAATCGTGGTTTGATCAATGGCGTCCTTAGAAATCAATTTTAAATCTATGATATCTCCGCCAAGATCATAATCACCAATAAGTGCTCCGTCGCTATTTGCCTGGATTGTCAGTCCAAGATCTTCAACGGTCAGATTAAGATCTGTCATCCGGTCAAGATCAGGTATTATCTGCAGCTCCGGAGCCGGCACATTAAAATTTACCGGATCAGGACGGACGGCAAAGGATCCATACTCTTGAACCAATGTCCCAAACAAAGCTGACGCGGACTGACTGACATCTTCCAGATCAGAGCCAACCAGATCAATCTTTACGGCGCTTCCCGAGCTGCCGCCCATACGAAATAGTGGACTTTGAAACGCAAAGGAATAAACACCCGGAAGCGTGTCCTGTGTTGTCGAAGCTTTAAATAACGATACCAGATCCACGACACGTCTGGGATCTGCGCTGATACACCCGTGAAAAAGCGTCGCTCCTTTTCTTCCTCCTCCCTGAAAGTAATGCTTGATCGGCGGAGGGGTGATAGAGGGAGAATTCGGAACAATATCTGAAGGTACTTTATACAACTGACTGTCCATGCCATTCGGGTTTGCTCCCGCTTCCCAAAAAGGGCGTATTTTTTTTTCGACACGCTCTCCAAGCTCTCTAAGTTTTTTCACATTATATCCCGGAGGAGGTATCATAATTCCGAACGTTAAATTTCTATTTCCGGTAGGCAAATAATCAATAGGGGGAATAGTTACAATGATTCCCAGCAGAGTCACAATGATGAAAACAGAAATTATCAAAACTCTTCTCATCATGCTTCCATTCAACCAATATACCAGTTTGTACAGATATCGGGAAAAGTTAGAGAGATAGTAGTAGACAGTCCTGAAAAGGTTGGTGATTCCCGCAAGTTTTCCGGGTGACACAACCATCGGTTTTTCGATTTGTGTTTTTTTCTGCTCTACGTACTTTTTTACACCCACCTTCAAAAACAGCGCTGCACCGCATGGCACTACGGTAATCGACACTATGTAGCTTAGCCCTACCGCGGCAATAATGGCTAATGCGATGTCCCGCATAAGCTGCCCTGATGTTTCCTGTATTAAAAGGATGGGGATAAAGACCAGCAAGGTTGTCAGTGTAGACGCCAATACCGCGCCGCTTACCTCTGTCGCACCGTCCAGAGCCGCTTTGGTTTTAGATTTTCCCATTTCCATGTGCCGAAAAACATTTTCCAGCACAACGATAGAGTTATCGACAACCATCCCAACGGCAAAAGCCATTCCTGCCAGACTTATAACATTAATACTGCGACCCAGAGCGACCATGACTACTATAGAACCAACTATTGAAATTGGAATAGCAATGGCGATAATGCCAATCGATCGAAGAGATCTCAGGAAGGTGAGCAGTGCGATCACGGCAAGTATTCCTCCAATAACAATACTACTCTTGACAAGATCAAATGCCTGATTGATGTAATCGGTCTGGTCATAGACTTGAAAGAGCTCTAACCCTCCTTTGATTCCATACGATTTTGCATAGCTATCCAGAATTCCGCCTTTGGCTTTAATCCTTTCTGCCTCTTCTTTCAGCTTTGCCATAACCTCCATTACGTTGGCACCAGGCTCTTTCTGGAAATTCATTGCCAATATATTTTGCCCGTTGGATCGAACAAAATCTGTCTTCTCTTTGAGCGTTTCTACTACCGTTGCAACATCCCGTACGTAAACCGACCCTGATTCATCCTGTCTTATTATAGTATCAAGGATTTGATCAGGTGAACTGAACCTGCCCAGGGCGCGAACACGGATATCCAGTTTACTTTGTGCCATGGCGCCTGCTGAAAAGTTACGGTTTGTTGCCTGTATAGCGCGAATGAAATCCGGAACGGTTATCCGGCGTTGAGCCATCAGCACCGGGTCAAAGTGAATCTGGGTCTCTCGTTCTCTTCCCCCCAGAACATTACTTTCTGAAAGCCCCGGCACTCTTTCCAGTATTGGCTTTACCCTGTCTTCGACAAAATCTTTCAGGGCTTGTATATCAAAATCAGGGTCAGGGGTTCTCATCAGAAACCATGCGATGTAGTCATTACTTTCAGGATCTGTAGCATCTATAACCGGTTCGTCAACATCCACAGGATAATTGGGAACCTCTCTTAACTTATCACTTACTTCGCGCAGAGCGGTGTCTTTGTCAACGCCTGTTGCGAACTCCAGACGAATTTGACCTTGTCCACGCTGACTGACACTGCTCATACTCCGCAAGTTTGACAATCCCTGAAGTTTTTCTTCCTGATCATCAATGATCTCCGATTCGACCTCTTGGGGACTTGAGTTCTCCCAACGGGTAGTAACTGCAATGACGGTATCCTCCACTTCCGGAGTCATTTGAACAGGAACTCTTGTAATTGCAATAATACCCGCAATGATTATCAGTATAATACCAACGGCAACGGTAATGGGCTGTTCAATTGCTTTTTTAATAAGATTCATTTTTATCCGCTTTTAAGATGGTTACCGGTGACATGGGACGCAAACGTTCATTGCCTTCGACTACAATTAAATCTCCTTTCCTGAGATCGCTTGATTCAATACAGAGGCCATCATCTATTGCAAAATGCACGCGCAGAGAAACGGGAACGGCGACAGAATTCCCATCGCTTCCCTTGCCTATCTTGTATGCAAACTCGCCTCCCGAATCCCTCATAACAGAGTCGGTGGGAATAACCAGATAATCACCCTTTTCATTTGTTGGAATTGTGGCTGTTACGCTCATCCCCGGAGCAAAAAAATATTTCTTCGATTTCAGCACGGCTATCAGAATATAACGTCTTGAACGAGGGTCGACATCCGGAATGACTTTAATATCCTCCGCTTCAACCTGAATATTCCGCTCTTTCAAATTAACAGTAATTGTTTTCAAAGATTGAAGCCTTTCCATTGAAAAATTCTCAGACACCTCGAAGACGGCTTCAATAGAGCCGCTTGATATCAGTGTAACTATGGGACTGCCCGGATTAACCCACTCACCTGTTTCTGCGTGTTTTCTGACAATATTTCCGTCAAAAGGCGCGCGTATCACGGTATCATCCACTCTGACCTTAAGGAGAGAAAGACGTGCGCGGGCAAGTTCATAATCACTTTCCGCTGCCTTTTGTGCTGATTTTGCAACGGCAAGAACCATTTTTGCGCGCCGGATAGCTTCCTTACTGACTGCTCCTACAGCTAATTTCTGCGACTTGGTTCTCCGGTTTAACTCTTCCTGATAGGTTGCCAACTCAGCTTTTCGCTGTTCGATGGTGGCCAGTTTTATTTGAACGTCATGGTCTGCCTGTTCCACTTCAAGTTTAAGCTTCCGGGAATCGAGCTCTGCCAATATATCACCCTTTTTTACTATCTGCCCTTCCCTCCTGTCAGCCGTAACGACAAGACCTGACTCCTGGCTCGCAACATCTGAGCGTTGGTATGCGCGCAGGTTTCCGGTAACGGTACGGCGTATTTCGGCGCTCTTGAATTCAACCGGTTTGACTTTTACTGCAGAAGCTTGACCTTGAGCGAATGTGATCGTTGTTAAAAGAGTTGTGCAGGTTATCGCCAAAAGTATATTCGACACCTTGATAATTAATGCTTTAAACATTAATGCACCCCTGACATTATCCTTGTGAAAACTTACACTACATAGAATCTGTTTCATGACTTGTTTCAACTTTTTACTCCTTCCATAAACAAGGTAAAGATATGTTCTGGAAGAAATTCAGTAATAGGTTTTTTCCTTTTTTCTGGTGAGATCAGTCTTGTAAAGATGGGTTCATAAGTGAAATAGTAAAGGATCATACCTATCAAACTGAATGTTGAAAGCGTTGAGTCGTGCTTCCTGAAGGTCCCTTTCTGAATGCCCTCCTTGATTATGTCATGTACAAGGTCGAAATTCTTTGAAATATATTTTTTTACAATGATATCAATGTGTTTTGATTGGGATATAGTCTCTCTTAGAATAATCCTGTGAAGGTCTTTATGGTGATGAAGGAAGGTAATATATATCTTTATAATATCGTATATCTTCTCTTCAGGTTCTTTTCCTTGAGCAACTCCTTCCTTCAGGGACTGAAAAAAACTTTTAAAAGCATCATCAATAACATTCTGATGGAGCTCTTCCTTGGTATTGAAGTAATAATAGACCATTGCAATATTAATACCTGCTTTCCCGGCGATTTCCCTTACAGTAGTCAATGCAAAACCCTGCTTTGCAAACAGTACTTTGGCAGACCTGAGGATAATTTCCTTACTGTTTTTTTGGGTCTCTTGACTTTTTTTATCTGCCACCTTCTCGCTCCTTTTACATTTTTCAAATAATTCAGATTTTAGTATTATATCAACTAAACGCTTGTTTAACTAATCTATTTTTATTTGTTTCCTCAGTCAAATAAATTCTTCTGTGTTGAGATTTATTGATATGGTTTTTAATATAATGTATACTGCTACCGGATTTTAACGAGAAGTCTATTGTTGGTTCATTCAAATATTGTTATATTCGTCGTCGACGGTTTGAAAATTAGAGTAGACATTTATCATAGGAGAATTAAACATATGTGCAACAAATCAAACGTGCTGAAGATTTTTTATCTGTTTTCATTCTCAGGACTGTTAGTTTTTGGTACCGTGCGTGCGGGGGCTCATGAGTTGCACAGAGAGAATCAGGCTTTGGCCGGGAGTTTTGCATATGTACAGCAGAAAACAGTTGAAGAGGAAAAACAGCACCAGCCCGATGTAAAGCTAAGTCCGATCATAACAGCGGCAAATCAATTCTGCGTCGAATGCCATAAAAATCTGACACCGGCTCTGGTAATGGAATGGGAGCGATCACGTCATGCTCAAGAAGGGGTAGGGTGCGTTGATTGCCACAATGCTGACAAGGGAGAAATAGACGCCTGGCAGCACATGGGAGCCTTGATTTCTACATTAGTTACACCTAAAGACTGCTCAAGCTGTCATGTAGAGGAGTATAAAGATTTTTCAAGAAGCCATCACGCAAAAGCTGGAGAAATCTTTGCCAGCATGGATAATGTACTTGCTGAACAGGTTATTGGTCTTCCATGGAATAATGCAGATGCTGTTAATGGATGCTGGCAGTGTCATGGAAGTATAATTAGATTTCAACGTAATGATAATGGTGAAATATTGCGGGAAGGAGGAAAACCTTTATTTGACCCTGATACATGGCCAAACAGTGGGATAGGCCGGTTAAATCCGGATGGTTCAAAAGGTTCGTGTCACGCATGCCATTCGAGACATTCATTTGAGGCAAAACTGTCCAGAGCACCTGAAAATTGTGGTAAGTGCCATATGGGCCCTGATCATCCACAGATAGAAATTTATAGAGAGTCAAAGCATGGAATTGCATATACCGCTAATATTGATCACATGGCACTGGATAAAGAAGGCGGCTGGGTGCTGGGAAAGGATTATTCGGCGGCCCCGACTTGTACTACCTGCCATATCAGCAGCTATATGACGTCTGAAGGACAGCATAAAGCCAGTAATCATGATGTTGGAGAACGAATAAGCTGGACACTTCGGCCGGTAGTCAGTACAAAGATAAATATGGTTGTATATGAAGATGGATTTAAGGAAGATTATCCTGATACCCGGCAATTACCTGAGATTGGCGAAGAGGTTCTGGTGACAGAAAAAAACTTACAGGAGGAAAAGTTAGTTACGAAAATTGTTTCAAAACGGGTTGTTGAAATTGTGACCTGGCAGGAACGGCGCGAAAAAATGAAAGGTGTATGTAGGAATTGCCATAACCAAACTCACGTCGATAATTTTTACCATCAATTTGATAATTTCGTGAACCTTTACAACGAGAAATTTGCAAAACCTGCACAGGCAATGATGAATTCGCTGATTGAAGATGAAGTCTTAAATACAAATGCCCCGTTTGAACATGAAGTACAATGGGTTTTTTGGGAATTATGGCACCATGAAGGTAGAAGAGCACGACATGGAGCAAGTATGATGGGTCCTGATTATGCTCACTGGCACGGATTATATGAGGTGGCAAAACACTATTATGTGAAATTTTTACCTTCTGTTATTAAAGCTGCTGCCCAGAAGAGTGATAAGATGAAGATAAAATATGAACAAAAAATTAAGAAATTGCTGCAGCAGCCGGAGCACGCATGGGTTAAGGGCCTTTCTGAAGACGAGATAGAAGTATTAAAATCGACATATGAAAATCGTTATAACTGATAATAATTGAAGTGGTGTTTAGCATTTGACAGAATGATAATGAAACAGAATATCAGGGATTAATAAGAGCTATCCATGTTATATTTAAATCGAGGAGAGACAAGGTGTTTATTTCGATAAAGACACATATCATTTTGTTATTAATTTTTGCTACATTACTTCCAGTTGCCTTACTCAGATGTTTTATGTATCCATTAATACAATCTGATTTCAAAACTATGGCTATGGATAACCTCAAAGTCATCGGTCACAAGCAGACAGACTTAGTGAATACCTGGATGCATGAAAGACAGAAGGATCTCATTCTGATTTCCAACAATCCCTATATAATTAACTGCAAAAATTTTACGGTAAAGGATAGTGAGTATCAAAAAACTATCTGGTTTCTGGAAAATATTGTGGAAGAGTATGGTTACAAGGAAGCCTTTGTATGCAATGATAAAGGGGTGATCACACTTGCTACGTCTGGAGATCGTGTCGGTGAAAATATATCACAAATTGATTTTTTCAAACAGGCAATTAGGGGAAAAACTTTTGTATCACGCATCATACCTTCAAAAGTTTCGCTTATAAACTGCTTTGAAGAAGAATTGGGATTGTCTAACATATTTGTCGCGTCGCCTCTGAAGAATGAGAAGGAGGACATAATTGGTATTGTTGCCTTAAGAGTTGATGTGGAGATGCTAAGTAATTTAATACAAGGCCAAACCTATGGGAAAACCGGTAAGATCTCTCTTGTTGATAAGGACGCACACATGCTTGATGAATCGAGGATTATAAAAGTGCTGAGGAAAATAGAGCTGGTAAGAAGAAGGAGCGCTTTGGGATTGAAATTAATTACAGACAATCCCAGTATGGTTAACAGTGTAAATGACACATTAAAGGATAGCGAGTATCAAAAAACTGTTCGGTACCTGGATATGCTTGTCGCTGAGTGCGGCTACAAGGGAGCCTTTGTCTGCAATGATAAAGGGGTGGTTACCATTGCTGCGTCTGGAGATCGTCTCGGTGAAAATATATCAGAAATGGATTTTTTCAAACAGGCAACTCAGGGAAAGACTTTTGTATCAAGCATCATACCCTCAGAAATTCCACTTATAAATGAGTTTGATAAGGAAGAATTTGGATTACCCACCATGTTTATCGCATCACCTCTGAAGGATGAGAACGAGGCCGTAATTGGTGTAGTTACCTTAATGGTTCATGTGGACATACTGAGTAATTTAATACATGGTCAAACGTATGGGAAAACCGGTGAGACCTATCTTATTAATAAGGAAGCCTGCATGCTTACTGAATCCAGATTCACAAAACAACTGAAAAAAACCGGATTAGTAAGAAAAAGAAGTGCTTTGGAATTGAAATTAATTGAACCGAAAACCGGAGAACTAACCTATAGTGTTAAGCAATGTCTGGCGGGTAATGTGGGTTCTAACTCTAAAGGATATAATGATTACACGGGCATATCTGTTTTGGGAGTATGGGACTGGTTACCTGAATTTAATTGGGGCGTTATTACCGAAATCGATAGAGCTGAAGCCTATGGTGCCGCTTACAATCTTAAATACATTGTCATAGCATTGATGTTGATTGTCGTGTTTCCCTGCTTGTTCGTGGCTTATTTCTTTGGGAAAAAACTATCCAGTTCTATTATTCAGCTTAAGGAAATAACTGAAGATATCACCGAAGGGGATTTAACCAAAAAGGCAGAGATAAAGAGTAATAACGAAATCGGAGCATTGGCAACGTCCTTCAATACTATGACAAAGAATTTTTTCGAGAGGACGAAAGAGACAACAAAATCAGAGAAAAGGTACAGGAAAATGTTTGATACTCTCAAAGAAGGTGTATATCAATGTGAACCCGGAGCTGAAGGGGTTTTTACCTGGGTTAATCATGCCTGTGCTGAAATGTTTGGTTACAATTCCCCTCAAGAGATGTCAGGAACAAAGGTTACTGATATTTACGTAAACCCGGGAGATAGTTTACGACTTAAAGAGAAACTGAAAAAATATGAGATATGGAGAAATTTTGTCTCTTTTTGTAAGAAGAGAAACGGTGAACATATGTATACAGAGCAAACCACGAATCTGGTTAGTAATGAAGAAGGCAAGCCTGTTATTATTGAAGGTATAATAAGGGACATTACAGGAAGAAGGCGGCTTGAGGAAGAGTTACAGGAAAATGAAGTACGTTATAGAGATTTATTTAATTCTCTTAATGAATGTGTGTACCAATGTGAACCCGGTGCAGAGGGATCGTTTACCTGGGTAAACCAGGTCGGAGCGGAAATGTTTGGTTATAAACATCCCAAGGAGATGATTGGCACAAAGGTAGAGAATATTTATGTAGACAAGGAAGAGAGATGGCTGTTTGCTGAGAAACTTGAAAAATATGGTGTATGGAAGAACTTTGTCTCTATTTGTAAGAAGAAAAATGGTGAACGTTTTTATACCGAAAGTACTGCTCATCTGGCAAGGGATAAGGACGGCAAATCTGTACTTATTGAAGGCATAATCAGCATTATTCATGAGAGAAAAAAACCAAATAAAACATAGAGTCCGGTAATAAATGACAAAACGTATTCCCGTAAATTTACACATACCCAGATTCTTAGAGATTTCAAGAAGAAGTCTAAAAACATATAGAGACAGAGGAGCACTTGTGCATGCTCTATAAAATAATCACCTTACTCATTCCCGTTTTTTTAATATTTTAAGGGTAGTCCCTTTCTCATCTGACCACTTCATAAACCCAGACACTTTTTTCTTTGCCTTTCACCCTCACCGGTTTTAATTTTTTCGCATGAACAATTTTTTCTACATGCTGATAAGTGCTCTGGCTGATGATTATACTGGTTCCCAATTCCTTATTAAGAGACTCAAGACGTGACGCAAAATTTACGGCATCACCTATAATCGTGTATTCCATCCTCTCTGTAGAACCGATGTTTCCTACAATAACTCGTCCTGTGTTAATACCAATACCAATTCTTAACTCCTCCCTGTCTTTTTCTGCTTGCTTTAGATTGAATTTTTCCAATTTTTTCATCATTTCCAGAGCGGTCATTACCGCTCTTTCAGCATCATTGCCATGACGTATCGGAGCCCCAAAGATAACCAGAATACCATCACCTATAAACTTGTTCAAAGTCCCTCCGTTCCTGGAGATCACTTCTACCATCTCAGAAAAGTAATCGTTAAGCAGGCTTACTACTTCGTTTGGCTGTAACCTCGCTGCAATACTGGTAAAATTTCTAATGTCTGAGAAAAGGATCGTAACTTCCCTTTCCTCTCCACCTAGCTTTAAATCTCTTCTTAGCACATCTTCCACTACCTCTCCAGTGGCATAACGGCCAAATATGCTTTTGATAAACTTTTTTTCCTCCTCTTCTGTGATGGCCTGAATAACCAACTCTTTTGATCGATGACCGATATAGCCGGAGACCAGGGCAGTCCCCCCTACAAGTGAGGCCTTGAACAGAGTATGCATGATCCCTCCTATGATAATGAGATAGCCGCTGTAAATATCATAAAATCCCAGTCCAAAGACGACTAAAATGCTGACTACGGCACAATAGAGAGAGATCTTGAAATCAAAGCGGAGACCGCTGAGAGCGTTGAGTAAAAATATGATAAAAAATGGCGGCGCCTCTAATAATCCAGTAAAAACATATGGTTTGCCCATTCGAGACACCCCTACAAGTATTACAACCACGTAGATTAAATCCAACGAAGTATGAATATATTTTCCCATGGACTGATGTTCCTGCTTTACAAAACTATGCCGTAAGAGGAAGCTAAAAAGCAAATAGAAAAGAGAAGTAGGCGCAATCACCAAAAAGGTTTCATGCGCCGGTTCTCCTATCCACAGACGTGAGATCGTCATCATAGTTACCATTAAGGCCAATATCATCATTCGAGCAAAGTAAATCTTTTTCTCGTTCTTTATCTCTTCTCTGAGGATGATATCTGCTATCGTTTGTGCAATATCTGAATTCATATTCGTTTTATTTTGATCTTTGCGAGCCAAATACCATCACAAATGTGATGTCTCATCTTGACCAACTGTTCAAGAATAGAAACCAGCAAAAATTGTGTTTACGGTAATGAGTTTATGACTCAGAAATCGGTTAAAACCTCTAATCTCGAACAACCTTTTCAATACTGCATAAGCCTTATTGAATAGTATATTTATTTGTGATTCTTTCCTTAAATTCAACTTCGTCTTATTTGCAGACAAAAGAGTAGCTAATATTAAATATTTTTGCAAACTCATAATTTATGGATAAACCTGCAGCTCAATTCTTGTTTTTAATCCAAAAATTGCAACCAAATTGGTTCCACTTATTGTCTTTCTGTTTTCTGTTTCTATCTCTTTTTATATTAAGCGGTTATCTTTATTTTAAAAAAAACACGAAACAAAAAGGTTACAGTACTATTTTCAAACACAGCATTCATTTAATTATTTCAAAAATATATCTCCATGAAAATGAAACACTTATGGGGAATTTATGCTTTCATAACTTTTTCAGGCATATTGGTTGCTAAAGTTAGTGGTTAAGAATTGCGAATGTGCCATAAAGAACAGAAGATATAAAGGCAATGAAAATGGTAACAAAAAGAATACTGATTGTTGATGATGAAGAAGGGTATAGAAAGGTATTGTCAAATTCCCTGTCTAATATAGGCTTTGAAACCACGGTAGCGACAAATGGAGTTGAAGCGTTAGAAGCAATGAAAGAAAAAAACTACACAGTGATATTATTAGACATGAAGATGCCTGGTATGGATGGTATTGAGTTATTAGAGCAAATAAATAAAGCAAGCGATGGAAGTAATATCGTAATTATAACTGCTTATACGTGCAAAGTTATGGAAAGTAAAGCAATCGGTAAAGGCGCAAGGAAGGTAATCAGAAAACCGTTCAGCATGGAAGATATAACGTTGTGCCTGAACGAAATAATTGATTTTTAAAACCTGGCAAGAATAAAACGTTTGCCATAGAAATTTAATCCTGGAAGAGGTGTGAATATGAAAAGGTTATTTAAAGAAAGTATAGTCATCGTTACTATAACCCTTGTCTTTTTTGCTTTATTTCCACTCATGTTATTTAGATTCGTGGCATTTCCTAATGCGAAGGGGGAATTGAAGCGACACATTAAAACAAATCTGAATGAAGCGATGCATAAACAGAAAAATCTTCTTACATTCTTTCTTGAGGAGAGAAGATCACACGCGCGTTCTATTTCTGAAGCTATTCAAAGTACCGAGTTAATTTACGATCACAAAGATTTCGTGAGCATAATAAATGAAGGTAACGAGAAGGAGTACTTAAGATTAAAAACTCAATTGGAATGTGCAAAGACAGATTATGGCTATAAAGGAATATTTGTGTGTGATGCTACAGGTAAAATACATATGACTACCGCATCTGAAAAATCATTCATGGATATGGATATCGAGAGGGAGGACATCTTTAAAAATGTCAGGGAAACTCTGTATGATGGAGAATCATATATCTCCAGTATTACTCACTTCTCTGTCAATAATATCGACAGGGAAATGCCTTCTCGACCATACATTCCATGGCAGAGCACACCAAATACATCGGATATCATTACCGCCAGAGGACAACATGCCGAAGCACCTTCTCTTTTTATATCGTACCCCATTAAAAAACAGGACCATCGAGTCGCTGGGGCTGTTCTACTCTGGATGGACATGTCAAAGCTGAATGATGTAATGAAGAACTTTGTTTTAGGGAAGACAGGAGAAGCCTATCTGGTAAATGAAGACGGTATCATGGTTACAGAATCACGATTTTCCCGCCATCATATGAAAGGTACGAATAATACCTGCAGAACATGTCACGTTGTTGAAGACCCAGACATAAATATGCTGACCAAAGGGGTAGGTGCATGCGTAACAAAAAAGAGCACCGGTCACGACTTGGAAGGGTATCGTGATTATGGTGGGATCAAGGTTGTCGGCGCATGGTCGTGGCTGCAAGATCTGGATATGGGAATCATGGTGGAAATAGATACGGATGAAGCATTTGTTACCGTAAATAACATTAATACCATGATAAAGTCCCTCATGTTCGTAATTATTATCCCTGCAATAGTTATCGCATCATTGTTACATAGAAAGATGAGTTTTGGTTACATGATAAAAAATATGGCACTCCCCAAGAAAACCTTAATTGGCGTAGCGGTTGTTGTAATGGTAGGCTTCTTAACCGCTATTCTGGATGCATATCAACTGAATAAAGAGCGTGGATATGGTAGAGAGCAGCAATACAAGATAGCCAATCCTTTCAGTGTATTTGGAGAAATCGGTACCATTTCTACCGAAAAAGGAAGAGACTTTGTTGAAGACAATATTCAAGAGTTCAAGAAAGAGTATCGTAAATTGAAATCTGAAAATCTTCTTCTACCGGAGAAGAGAGAAGAAGCGTTTGTAAAAGGAGACGATTTCCCTCTAGAAAAACAATTAGCACTGTGGGATTAAAGTTTTTAAAAATGATGTGGGGCATGGTTACGTTTGTCATTACTATTTTTAGAACACTATTTTATTATGAAAGGAATAATTCATGGACAATGCAACTTTGTCAACAAAGAAAGAAGTAAAAAAACAGGATGCAAAAACTGAAGTTACAGTAAAAGACATAAAGAAAGGATGGATTGAATATGAGTCATCATATGATGGTGTCATGTTGAATATTGATATTGAAGGCGCAAAACTTCTCGGTTTCGCGTCTCCCAATGATGCAATTGGAAGAAAGATTAATGAACTGTACGCACATCCATATGATCATGAGAAGACATTATCAATGCTGGTAAGAGATGGAAAGGTCAATGGATTTTTTACTCTGATGAAAGGAAAAGACGACAGGTTGTTTTATATAAAACAAGACAGTAAAATTATTGTTGATCATCATCATTACAATTTACCTGCAAAGGTTCAGTCCAGTTTCGAACTTTCCCTGTCCATATAGTAATTCCAGACTATGATTACTTTGAATATTTTTTTTACCATATATTATAGATTACAGGAGACATTGTATTATGAATAACCCTGGAGACACATTACAAGGAAACACAAGGGTGTTGGTACTTGCTACGTTAGCTTTTGCTGTATGCTTTGCCGGCTGGTCGCTGTTTGGCCCTTTAGCAGTATATATGAAGGAAGAATTCAATCTGTCTTCATCGGCAGTAGGATTGTTGCTTGCAACACCGGTTTTACTCGGCTCGATTGTCAGAGTGCCTATTGGTATTTTGACAGATAAATACGGTGGGAGAAAGGTCTTCAGCTTGCTGATGCTATTTACTTTCTTTCCCATGTTCTTAGCAGGTTTTGCACATAGTTACCCGCTTTTACTGGTATGCGGTTTCTTTTTTGGTGTTGCCGGTGCATCTTTTTCGGTTGGTGTACCACAGGTATCACAATGGTATCCCAAAGAAAAACAGGGATTGGCGCTTGGAATTTTTGGTGTGGGAAATGTGGGCACAGCTCTGGCAGTTTTTGGAGCGCCTTTTATCGCACAATCTATTGGATGGAACAAGGCGTTTATGTTTTACTCCATTCCATTACTTTTTATGGCCGTAGTTTACTGGTTTTTTGCTACTGACGCACCGAAACCAGAGAATGTGAAACCTCAGACATTGGATGATAAGTTGAAGGTATATAAATCTTCTCATTTAATCTGGGTCTTCTCTCTTTTCTATTTTATGACCTTCGGCTTTTTTGTCTGTTTTGCCTTGATGTTGCCTTCGTATCTCCTGGATACGTTTAATGTGACACCGGTAAAGGCGGGAACGTTAACTTCGATCTTTGTATTTCTTGCAACTTTTATGAGGATCTTAGGTGGATATCTGGGGGACATCTTTTCTGGAAGGAATCTTCTGACACTTCTTACCCTTTCACTCATTGGTGTGCTCTTATATCTCAATATGAACAGCTCTCTGACGTTTGCCCTTGCAGCTTTTTATTGTATGGCATGTTTATTAGGTATAGGTAATGGTGTTGTTTTTAAGCTTGTTGCGGAATATTTTCCAAAAGACACAGGTACGGCAGGAGGGATGGTGGGAGCTGCCGGAGGGCTTGGTGGTTTCTTTCTCCCGATAATAACGGGTACAATCAAAGATTATACCAACAACAATTCATTAGGATTCATTTTCATATCTCTGGTGTGCCTGATGTGCCTCTCTTTTATGGAAAAGAAGACATTTAAAAAGACTAATAATAAAATAGCAGAGGAGGAAAATGGTTTTACAGAGGTTGATAGTATAATGAATGTGGATGAAAATATCGTTACAGGTATTGATGAAAAAGTGAAACCGGTAATGCAGAAATAGTATGAGTATATTACATTTTACGTCAAATTCGGTAAACACCCGTTGGTTTATTGCGGCCATGGCTACGGTCATGATGGCGCTCAGCTCTTCGTCTTATGGCTACAACGAAGTCTCTTCCTGTCTTTTTGTTACAGGTTTGGGAATTTTCTTTATTGTGGCAGTCTTTATGATCATAAAGACTGCCTTGTACTATAAAGATCTCTTACGCGATCTGCTTGATCCTGAAAAGCTTCACTATTCTTTCTCGCTTGTAGGGATGGTGAGCCTGGCGGGTATCTGTGCATCCAGGTTGTTTTGCTGGTATACCGTCGCATCTATTCTCTGGTATGCGGCTATTGTCCTCTGGGCCGGTATCACGCTGTCGACATTTACGATTCTGTTTCTGTACCGTAAAGCTGAGGATCGAAGGATTGAAGAGGTCCTGAACGGAGGTTGGTTATTTGTTACGATAGGTACGCAGTTTACCGCCTTGTTGAGCATAGAAGTGGCTGGACAGCTGACAGAGTATACACTGCTTATCCAGTTTTGTTCGTTTACGCTCTGGTCAGTTGGAACATTTTTATATCTGATATTTATGACGCTTATGATCTGGCGGTTCCTTTTCTATCCAGTCACTCATGATACAGAGCTGTCATCATATTGGATGAACATAGGAGCCGCAGCGATTACTACAATTGTATCTGTGGCATTATATCAACAGTTAGAGGTGACTGGGGGGGCGCTTGTTGAGATGCTTCCGTTTCTGAAAGGGTTTTCTCTGCTTTCCTGGTCTATAGGGTTATGGTGGTTACCACTATTGATCATTCTGGCAATAAGAAAACAGGTTAACGGTGGTTGGGCAATACCATTTACGGTGGGGTATTGGGAAATTGTGCTTGCGATAGGTTTATTTGCTGCCGGTACAAAACAATTAACCGGTGTATTTAATGAGAATTTCATCAGCTCATTTGCTTTGTATTTTTCGATTGCCGGTGCTGCTGTCTATTGTTTTGTATCCGTCTTTACTCTTGCACATTTGATAGCGATACCCGTATGGAAAGCAATACCGTTACAGGCATTATTAATAAAATGGCATTGGCTAAGTAGAGGTACAATAAACATTTTACAACTTGTATCGTGTTCGGTAAACACCCGTTGGTTTATTGTCGCCATAGCTACTGCCATGATGTCGCTCAGTTCTTCGTCATATGGTTATAGCTCGGTAGTTCCCTATCTTTTTATTACAGGCCTGGGAGTATTTTTTATCGTGACAGTTTTTATGATTATAAAGGCTGTTCTATACTATGAAGATCTCTTGAGCGAATTGCTCGATCCTGAAAAGATGCTGTATTCTCACTCTCTTGTCGGGTTGGTAAGCCTCACGGGCATCTGCGTTTCCCGGCTGTTTGGCTGGCATACCATTGCATATGTTTTCTGGTTTGCCGCTATTGTTCTCTGGGCAGGTATCACACTCTCTTCGTTCACCATTTTGTTTGTATACCGTAAACCGGAAGAAAGAAGCTTTGAAGATATCCTGAATGGAAGCTGGTTCTTTGTTACGATAGGCACACAGTTTACGGCCTTGTTGAGTATAGATATTGCGGGACAAGTGACAGAACAAACACTGCTTATACAATTCTTTTCGTTTGCGTTGTGGTCTGCCGGGACATTTTTGTATCTTATATTTATGACGTTCATGATATGGAGGCTTTTATTTTATCCGGTTACACACAATACAGAGATTTCATCGTATTGGATGAATATCGGAGCTGCGGCGATTACAACAATTGTATCTGCGGCATTACATCAACAGGTACAGATGACGGGAGGCCCATTTGTAGAGTTGCTTCCGTTCTTGAAAGGATTTTCTCTGCTTTTCTGGTCCATAGGGCTATGGTGGTTACCGCTTCTTATTATCCTGGTAATAAGAAAACAGGTTAACGGTGCTTGGGCAATGCCGTTTACCGTGGGATATTGGGAAATTGCACTTGCGATAGGTTTATATGCCGCCGCAACAAAACAATTAACCGGATTATTCGATGAACGTTTTATTTTTGTATTTGCTTTTTATTTTTCGATTGCCGGTGCTGTTTTCTATTGTTTTATCTCTGCCTTCACTCTTTGGCACCTGATAGTGATACCGGTATGGAGGGTCATATTAGCGCAGACATTGACAATAAAATGGCATTGGTTACGTAAAGGAGCAGTAGGAATTTTACAATTTGCAGTATATACAATTAATATCCGTTGGTTTATTGCCGGCATGGCGACAATAACAACGTTTTCTGCTTCTACCTCTTATGACAACAAAATAGTTTCTACCTGTTTGGAATCAGCAACTGGCAGACATCTATTGGAAGAAGTGATTAAAACCGGCACGACACATTCACAAAAGAAAGAATAGGGGTCACCCCTCCTCTTGGCTGCATGTTTCTAATCCTTTATAATACTCTTCATGGTAAGACCTCTACAAATTGAATATCCGGGTGCATGGTATCATGTAATAAATCGGGGAGCAAACCGTAATTGGATTTTTTCTAAATCTGACGATTACGAGCTTCTCATAAATGTACTTAAAGAAGCGTGTGACCTATTCAATGTGTAAATTTCCGCTTATTGTCTTATGAGAAAGCATTATTTATGTGAAGCTTCACATAATTATTTACTACACCATAACATTTTCACCTGGTTATTCACACCCCAGAAGGGAATCTCTCCAGACTCATGAGCCATGTAAACAGAGTTTACACTAAGAAGAAAACATGCTGGACGTAACAGTGAAATTCTGTATAAAATAGCAACATATGATGCCAGAGTTTTCTTTTTTGTTAATAACCTGTATGACAGTTAAGGTACAATTTTACTATTTATTATCTCTAAAGTAATACAAACCATAGAGCATTATTCATGAAGATAAACAAAAACTGGAAATCATTTCCTCTGTATTGATAACCATAAGCAACGATTAATCAAGTATTTATATGACAAATCATTTTTCTTATCATCAAATATACATTATTCCACACTGCAGATAGTTTGACGTTTCAGCTCGAAATCATAACTATGTTAAAAAAACCATGTAAAAATACATTACAAACAGCAAAGTATGGCAACCAATTTGCTCATGTTAAAATGCAAAACTGAAGGTGTTAACTGAGACCGCTAACTTATATATTATTGAGATACGAGAATTGAAGAGGATTCAGCTGTTTTAAAGCAGTTTTTTATCAGAGGTTAAAAAAATGGGAATATTGAAAGAGAAATCACGGATTAAACGACAGTGGGAACAGCCAGTTGAAAAGACCGAACCAAAGCCTCTTTACCGACTCTTATCCGGTACCTCTTCTGAACGTATAAAGAGTCTTGCCACCAGTTTTCATAAAGCGGAAATAACAAAGGGGCAATGTGAAGTCTGGAAAGAAAATGTGGACATTGAGGAGGGTGATGAAAATTTCTTTGCCGCAATGTTTCGTAAACGTACTGGTTCCATCAGAATAAAGAGTGAACCCTCTACGGCAAAGATTTATTTAGATGGAAAAGCTAATGGCTACAGTCCGGATAGTATCAGGAACGTATCTCCTGGAATCCATGAGGTGGAGATCAGGTTGGACGGATATGATGTCTGGAGTAAAAAAGTACATGTTGATGCATATGAAGGGATTGTCTTAAACGTGTTGCTTCAAAAACGTGCCGGTTCCATCAGAATTAAGAGTGAACCATCAACAGCAAAAATTTATCTGGATGGCAATAACATCAGCTACACTCCGGATATTATCAGGGATGTAACCCCCGGCATTCATGAGATTGAAATCAAAACTGGCGGATACAATACCTGGAGTAAAAAGGTGACTGTTGAGGCAGGTGAAGAGAATGATTTAACCGCGGTTCTTCAAAAAAGAACCGGTGCTGTCAGCCTAAAGAGCGAACCTGCAATGGCAAAGATTTTCTTGGATGGCAATGCAATTGGTTTAACTCCTGATATTATCAGGGATATACCTCCCGGCAGTCATAAGGTGGAAATAACATTGGACGGATACGATACATGGAGGAAAGAGGTGACTGTTGAGGCAGGACGAGAGAATGCCTTAACCGCGGTACTTGAAAAAAGTGCCAGTGTCGTCAGTATAGTAAGTGAACCAGCAATGGCAAAGATTTTCTTAAATGGCAATGCAATTGGTATAACTCCTGCTATTATTCGGGATATAGTCCCCGGTATTCATGAGGTGGAATTAACATCGGACGGGTACTATACCTGGAGAAAAAAGATAACGGTTGAAGCAGGTGAAGAGAATGCCTTGACCGCAACACTTCAAAAGTATATCGACTCTATCAGAATCATGAGTAACCCTTCAATGGCCTCGATTTATTTCAATGGTAATGCGCTCGGTCTGACTCCTCACAGGATAACAGATTTAAAACCGGATAGATATACCGTGAGAATTGTTAAGGAAGGGTATAAACCCTGGGAAGAAGTTGTTTCGGTTAAATCAGGGAATGAAACACTTATATCTGCAATGCTCAAATACGAATTAGTCAGGCTACGTTCAATTTATGATCAATTACCTGTTTCCCACGTATATTCCTTACCACATTTATCAATACATGAAACGAATAAACAGATATTTCACTGTCATAGTACAATCAAGCATGATTATGAACAGAAAACTATTAATGAAAGCAAGGTAATCATTGATCACACTACCGAACTTATGTGGCACCAGTCTGGATCAAAGGATTATATCAATTTGAAAAAAGCAATTAAATGGATAAAAAAGGCTAATCAGAAAAACTACGCAGGTTATAATGACTGGCGCCTGCCTACTCTGGAGGAAGCGTCATCATTACTGGAGCAGAAAATGGTGAACAATAATTTTATAAACCCTGTCTTTGACAAAAAGCAATGGGGAATGTGGACGGGTGATAAATGCGGTAGAAGTAATGCGTGGATTGTAATCTTTGTAAACGGTACAATGAATCAGAGTCATGTTGGATCAGCCGCGACCTTTGTGAGGCCGGTAAGATCATTATTTGTACAGAGAGCTGATGTTACTGAACAATCTTCAACCGCTCAGGAATATTGTAATAAAATATTACACCAACAGATAGTAAACAGGAAAATGTTCGACATCATTCCTGTAAGCAGGCAGAATTAGTCAGGCGTCTTTAATAATGTTTTTTCAAAACTATTATAAAATTTTTTCATGAGGCAATTATGCATTGGATTACCCTCTTAAGTATCACTCTGGTTGCAGCAGGTACTCTTCTTGCCATTTACGGACAGAATATAAGGAACAGACTTGACACTGTCCATCTACGTCAACGTATAAGTGAACTGACACAACAAGTCGATAAACTGTTATGCAGTGATAATGAACTGACCACAAAGCTGGAAGAACTTCAAAAGGATTTGTCTGAAAAAGACGAAACCATTTATCTCCTCAAATCGCGGCTTCATAAACAGATTGAGATCGATAATGAATACCAGAAAAACCTGTCTGAAAAGGACGAAACTATACGGTTATTCAGACACCGGTTTGGTAAACATTATTCGGTTATGGATTAATACCAGAAGTTCCTCACAGAGAGGTATGAACAAAAAAAGGGTTTTCAGAAGATTGAAAACCAATTCGTGATGGGTATATAACAGTACCGAGTGGATGAAACCGAATAGATGGGACAATGTGCTGATTAACAATACACTGGAGACATTTTCATTATGAATACCCCCGCCCCTTCGCTAAATCAAGACTGCCTGTTACTCAGCAAATCATAACCTCTCCTGTTTGCAAATCCCAGCTTGAATATCTTATCAATGAGTATATCCTTAGTTTGTCTGGAACTGGTTGTAATGTTTAATTTTGAACATAATTCGAGAAGAGTATTTTTTTTATGTTTTGAAAGCTCACTCATAAGCTGATCTGTCGGCAATTCTTCAAGATGTTTCCGCAGATCATCAAAATTAACGGTACTTATTTTTGCTTTACCAGCCTTTTTCACTTTTGGGAAAATAGTATCGGCTAGATGTGGTTTGTCATTTAATGAATCCAGAAAAGAGATAAGTGTGTGGACCGCCTGAGAGAGTTGGTGCTTCTCTGATTCGTCGGGAAGGAGATAAATATTGTTTTTTAATGTATTAAGTTCTGTAATTATATCATGTATGTCCTTACTGATCCTCTGTTTATCGTCCTCTCCGGGCAGCAGCGAGATACACTCTTGTATTTTTGACAATGCGTCATGAATATTCAGTTTCTTTTTTGCCCTTGCCATATTTAACCACCAACTTTATCCAGAAATTCTTCAGTTACCAGTTTGTATTGCCCGGCTACACGTTTTGAGTTGTCATCTTTCAGCAGAAAGACCGGAACAGCCTGTGCCGCAGCCTCTGTATAGCCTGCACCCCATGAAATATAGTTTTCAAAACACAGATCGCTGTGATCCCTTCGAAGTTCATTCATTTTGTCTTTATGAGTATTCACCACACCCTGTCCAAAAGTTCTTACCATAGTAAACAGTATTCCTTTGAGGGTGATATTATGTATTTCAGAACCGGCCAGGTCGCATTTCCTCTGCATCGTAGCGTTCAACTCCCTGATCTTTTCCATGAGTATATTTATCCCTATAGTTGACATGTGATCCGGTATTGATGTTATTAGATAATAATCGCTTGCAGCAAGTGCGTTTTGAGTAACAAGATAAAGATTTGGCGGACAATCTATAAGGACATAATCATAGTAGTCTTTAACCCTGTTGATAAAATCTCTGAGGATACGGCGCTGGTCCACATAGAAAAGAGCATCCCTTATTTCGCTTGACGTATCTAGGCCCAGAGCTTCTTTTACCCGTTTCAATGTTCGTTTGAGTACAAAAATCGGTTCCTGCATGAAACCGGATTCTATTTTTCTCCAGACTTTTGCGGCCAGATCAATATCAATACCTAATAAATCTATATCCGATGGAATCAGATCCAGGTCCCTTACCACATGTTTTGTGATCTTGCTGCCGGAAAATAATTCAATTGGCGATTTCCATATAATACTTTCTGATGGAAACTTTTCAAAACTATCCTGTAGATAATGCTCAAAGAGGCTGGCAGTTGTTCCATCCTCGCTTTTGAACACTTCCCATCGTTCGGGAACAACACACAGAAAAGTCAGATTAGTCTGGGGATCAACATCAACAAGTAAAACTTTCTTATTATGATAAAGAGAAAGTGCGCAACCGATATGGTAGGTAGTCGTCGTTTTGCCAACACCACCTTTATAGTTAATAAATGAAATAACTTTTCCCATGGATACTATATCTTTAATGAAGACCTCAATACAAAATCTATTACCCGTAAAGATTGCCGTGTATAATGCAGAAAAGTGGCTGATAAAGCAAATGAATATATCATGGGGTTACCAAAAGGGATAATAATCAAAAGCAAAAATAGTATCCCTCCACGATGGTCCCGCAATCAATTAACCAGGTAATAATCTCTTTTATCATTCACAATAAGAGAGGATGAAGGAGATTATTCTTTCCTTTAAATCAGTTACTAATTAATCAATCGATTCCATTATATTTACAAAAACAGGATTGAGTAAGTACCGCTCCTCAGTCACCCATTTGCAGCATACAAGAGTGTGGATCTGCATGATAATCTCAGAAACGGCTCCTCACTCATCAAACATCGGAAACACAACTTCTATTAGACCAAAGGAATATACCATTTATTTAAAAAGTGTCAATTAGCTTTTTCATGGTATGTCGACTAAAATTTCTAGTTGAATCTGAAATTATGAATTGACTATTAGTTCGAAAAACCTGTACGGAGTTTACACTCAACGATATAGTATAAAATGTAAAAGATGCGTGGTGAAGTACCTTGACCATTTGCAATATCATTGTCACGTGAGCTATCAGGATTGAGTTTCACCGAAATAGCAAAAAAATAAGATTAAATCATACAAAACGATAGCTTCAAGTAATTTTCGTTTGAAAAAGAGAATGAAGAAAAATAGAAAAATTAAAAAAACAATATGTAATTATGTAATATCAAGAGCGACTTGCAGCCAAGAGGAGATTTGACTCCTATTTTATTTCTTGGATATATTTTTTCTTCAGCGTTATAGCCGATCTCAAACCATGCCAAAAGTGTATTTGAGGGGTTTTTGGTATATGAAATATTGAGGTTGTAAGTATCGATATGAAAGCGGTTTATCTGGGTTGTTCTTGTGAGAAATTTGTTTTGCAGGTGTTCTCATTATATATAGTATTCATACTGTAGAGTTTTTAAAGGCTATTTAGGGAAAAGAGTTTCCTGATTAAGAATTAAAATAACATCTTGAAGATAGTAAATGTGGAATTGTTTTGGACTATGAAGCCTTACAATACATCCTTGGTTTATTCCGTGAGAAGTTAGGAAGAACCAGCAAAGATGATCGGTAAAATTGATGACAAGAATATCATGAGTGCTTTAAGATTACCAAAATTTGTGAAAAATTATTTTTCATCTGGCCCCAGAATTACCACATTTTAAGATCATCGTTTTCATGAGAATCAACAATTTTTATATTTGTATTGCAATTTCCATTTGCATCAACTTCAAAATCATGTCTGCCGCAAAAGGATTGCCCCAAAGTGTAAACTGAATTGTCTAACTTGAAAGGGATTACTGTTTTAGCTTCATTAATTTTGTCAACAATGATTTTGCATACAGTCCCGGAATTACCAAATTCTAAATCATATTTTGGATCAGTTGGATCAGGTGAAGTTAATTTAAACCAACCATTTCCTTCATCAACGATTTTCCAATTTCCACACAGTCCACCTTCTTTTTCCGGTACCAGTGCAACGGTGTATGGTTTAATTTTATCCAGATAAAAACGAAACTCGTGGACATATCTCGGTGTATGCTCACACCACATAAAAACTTCAGCACTTTTTTGTTTTACATTTAAGCTAGTTGAGAAATCGATAATGCCGTTACTGGTATCTCCATATATTTTTGCGGCATCAATTTTACCAATTAAAGGAGGAGTACTCTTTAGCCCCTTATAAAAAATGTCACACTTGATTTTAAATACTCCATCTTTCGGTTTCTTTGGAGTAATATAGCTTATTTTATATTGCCCCCCCCAAATCTCTAATAATATTTTGAAAACGCTCCAATAAAACACATATATCTTTAGCATGGACATATGTCCCACCTGTCTGACTAGATATATCTTTTAATACATTTTCTTCATGAACTTCGCCAACCCCAATGTTGTAAACATGTATATTCCGTATGAGTGCTAGCTCTATTATGTCTTCTGGAGTAACAACACTACCATTATCAAACCCATCAGACAAAAACAGTAAAGATCGAAAAACTCTGGGATTATGTTTAGAAGGATACTGCTCTAAACCCATATAAACGGCATCCCAGCAATTTGAGAAATCGCTATATATTTCCTCTGATGCAAAATTAGTAATTGCGTCTTTCGCCACATTTTTGCTAGTCACAAATGACTGTAGAATTGATGGTTCAGCATCAGGTCTGTGAAACTCTATTGCACCTATTTGATGAGTTTCTTTGAGACTATCTATCAGGGATTTTACCCCCACAATCATAGTTTCAACACCATGATGGTTCTTTTTCATTGACGAAGAGAAATCTAAGACCAGCATAACTTGCAGTTGAAAATCATCCTGAGAAGAAAGAAAAGCACGGCTTTCTGAATAGTCAATCTCTTTTCCATTTTCCCATATTTTCAAGGAGTTCAAATCAAGCTCCTGCGGATTAATAATTATGGCATGATTATATTGATCTCGTAGAGAAAAAATATATTGAACATTGCTGGGAGTCTGGTGTGCTCTATAAATATTCTTAAATACGATCTTATCAAATTGATATTCAATCGCCACTGGTGATACTTCATCAGAGAGTTCACTATTCTGAGCATCTTCAACTTTAATAGTATATTCCTGACCACCCGGAAGAAGGTCTTTTGTTAGCTGCCATTTAAATTCACCAGGACTTACATCATCATTTCTAAATTGGTAATAATCTGCAATATTTTCAACTACACAACCATTCGAAAGAAGATAAATGTTAACAAAATCAAATATGCCCATAGACGCATTCCAACTTATAGTAACTTCACTTCCAATCTCAAGTGCGGTATTCGCTGAAGGATTATTAATGGTTATAGCGTCTTCTCCTCTTTCCGCCAATAAGGTAATAGTTTTATCTCCTCCATTTGATTTAATATTGATTGCACCTTTGTGACTACCAATGGATAGCTTGGTCCTGTCTATTCTTATATTTATAGTCTCTGGTTCTTCAGAAATAACACCTGACGTTGGATAAACTAAAAACCAGGAACTACCTTCACCAGTTTCTATTCTAAATGTGGACGATTTTTTTCCAAAATCAAAAATTCCAAAATTAAAGATCCCAAAAACACCTTTTTTCTTAAAACTATTACTAACTGTAATTAACTTCTCATTTTCTCCGTCTTTAAAATTCAAAGAGCTTGGAATAACTTTAATACTAGGGACACTATGAAAACTCAGGATGCAAGCAGCGACAGCAATTAATAACAAAACAGATATAGTAATTTTAAAAGTTTTTTTTATTTTTTTAATGTCTTTTTTTTCACTTTCCATCTTTATATAATATCCTTAACCCTAAATCTTCTTTTATAAAAAAATCTTTAACCTAAATCGAGTGAAATTAAAGTTCAAAACCGAAAAGGAAGTTCTCTGACAAGCTTCTGACTCCCTTTACAAACCATGCCTTGTGGGGTCGGTTTTTATAATTGACCCACAGATTACAACCAGTTGATGACAAAATATTTCTAGCTAAATACTGTTAAAAATATAAGTTAAATGATATAATTTGTCAAGTAACTTAACAGAAATGTTAAGCCAGTTTAGAAATATCATATTTTCTTGCATCCAGGACAACAAACTTCTAAAGAGATAGTTTCAGGTGATACGTACATCTAAAAAAGTTAATATTCTTTGTATAGACAATTGAGAGGGGTTTAAGTTTACGATAATCAGCAATTTATATTTTAGAATACGACAATCCATCGAATTGTAGTTTCATATCATACATCGATATACTTTTATTTTATAATTAAAAGGATATGCTTTCACTCAATTTGATTTTATTTATGGAATAATTAAGGAGAAGTGATTATGTCATTGTAAAAAAAATTGGGTGCTGAATTTATTGGCACATTTTGGCTTGTTCTAGGCGGTTGTGGTAGTGCGGTCCTTGCTGCTTCCTTTCCAAATGTTGGTATCGGGTTGCTAGGAGTTTCTTTAGCCTTTGGTTTAACTGTTTTGACCATGGCATTTGCTATTGGGCATATATCAGGCTGCCACCTTAACCCTGCAGTTTCAATAGGTCTTTGGTCTGGAGGTCGGTTTTCTAGTTCAGAACTTGGTCCATACATTATTGCTCAGGTTGCTGTAGGTATTGCCGGAGCCGCGGTATTATATATTATAGCAACAGGAAAAGCAGGTGTTGAGGTTGGTGGGTTTGCTTCAAATGGCTATGGTGAACACTCTCCAGGTGGCTACAGTTTGATAGCAGCATTGGTGACAGAAGTTGTTATGACTTTTATGTTTCTATTAATCATATTAGGCGCTACTGACAAGAGAGCACCGCAGGGTCTTGCGCCTATTGCGATTGGTCTTGGTTTAACTCTGATTCATCTTATCAGTATTCCTGTAACTAATACTTCAGTCAATCCTGCACGAAGTACAGGAGTGGCACTCTTTGCTGACGGGTTGGGCGATACTTCAATTATGGATTGTTTTGGATTGCTCCAATTGTTGGTGCAATCTTGGCCGGTGTT